>CAZYIL010000001.1:0-6957 GCA_964646945.1 uncultured Marinoscillum sp.
GATTCCGTATTTTTGATTTCTTCTTTTCATTTCATTAATAAGCTGTATAGAAAGCTTTGCCCCCGTCATTCCTAATGGGTGTCCTAGAGCAACAGCGCCCCCGTTAACGTTTACTGTTTCTTTGTCAAGATCAACGGCTTTTATAACAGAAAGAGCTTGGGCTGCAAATGCTTCGTTTAGTTCTATTTGTTCAATTTGGTTTAGTTTAATTCCAGCCTGAGAAAGTGCCTTCGGGATAGCTTTTGCTGGTCCTATGCCCATAATTCTAGGTTCAACTCCAGCGGTTGCATAAGAAACCATTCTGGCAATTGGTTCTATTTGTAGTTGTTTTATCATTTTTTCTGACATTACCAAAACGAAACCGGCTCCATCTGACATTTGAGATGAGTTTCCTGCTGTTACCTGTCCTTTTAGTTTAAACGCTGGTTTAAGTTTGGAAAGAGTCTCTATTGAGGTGTCGTTTCTTGGTCCTTCATCTGTGTCGACTGTTTGTTTTTTTGTTTCTTTCTTGCCTTCTTGATTGATATAAGTTTCTTCAACATCAATTGGAACAATCTCGTTTTTAAAAAGACCTTTTTTAATAGCCTTTGTTGCTTTTCTGTGTGAGTTTAAAGAAAACTCATCTGACATTTCTCTTGTTATCTTATATTCTTTTGCTAGCTCTTCGGCTGTAAGACCCATATTTAAATAATAGTCTGGGTGTTCAGTTGAAATGGTATAGTTTAATGCGGATTTGTATCCCATCATAGGAACCATACTCATGGATTCTGTGCCACCTGCAACAATACAGTTTGCGGTACCCGCGTGGATTCTAGCGCATGCTAAATGTATCGCTTCAAGGCCTGATCCACAATAGCGATTTATTATCATCCCTGGAACTTCTTCTGAAAGTGCTAAAAGAGAAATGTATCTGCCCATCTGCATTCCTTGTTCCGCCTCTGGAACAGCGTTCCCAACAATAAGATCGTCTATCATTTTACTTTCAAGGTTCTTAACAGAAGCAACAAGCTTCTTAATAACTTTGGCTGCCAAATCATCTGATCTGGTAAACCTAAAACCTCCCTTTTTTGCCTTTCCTACCGCTGATCGCATCCCAGCTACTATATATGCTTTCATTATTATATTTTTAATTTCTAATTGTTTTTCTTTTAAATAAAATCCCGTGCATTCTTTCTAGTGTTTTTGGTTCCCCACATAAACTAACAACCGCTTCTCTTTCTAAGTCGAGCAGGTACCTTTCGGAAACACGGCCTGATTGAGATAGGTCTCCTCCACACATAACATATGCTGTTTTTTGTGCTATTTTTTTGTCGTGTTCAGAAATATAATTACCAAAAAGCATTCCTGTTATCCCCGCTTCAAACATTGCTATTCCTGATCTTCCCTGTACCTTAATATCGTCTCTTTCTTTTTTTTGTGTATAACCAGAATCGTAGAGGTTGATTACGTCCTTTTTGGCATCTGAAAGTAGTCTTGCCCTGCTTAGCGTATGTTTATCTGTGTTCCTTAAAAGATTCATAGAAACTGCTTCTTTTGAAGACATGGCTACTTTGGCTGTTGCTATGCTCATAAAGTTTTCCATTAACACGTTCAACTCTGGATCCCCTTTTCTATACATATCAGAAGTTCTAAGGGCCATTTCTTTTGTTCCTCCTCCACTTGGTATAATTCCAACGCCCGCTTCTACCAAGCCCATATAGGTTTCTGTGTGTGCTCGAACTAAATCTGCGTGCATTGAAATTTCACATCCTCCTCCAAGTGTAAGCCCGGAGGTTGCTACAACAACAGGTATGGAAGAAAAACGCGCTCTCATCATCGTGTTTTGAAAAGCGGCAATAGAAAGACCAATCTCTTCAAACTCTCTGTTTCCTGCAAGCATAAACAGCATCCCTAAATTAGCGCCTGCTGAAAAATTATCTCCTTCATTTCCAATAACAAGTCCTTTGAAGTTTTTTTCTGCCATTGTAATTGCTATGTTTATACCCTCTATAACCTCTGCTCCCATTGTGTTCATTTTTGTATGAAATTCCAAGTTTAAAACTTCGTCCCCAACATCATAAAGTCTTGTTCCTGAGTTGCTCCAAACAACGTTCTTTTCTTTAAAAGCATCCAATATTATTAATCCTTTGCTTTCTAATATTTCTTTATATTTTTTTGTTGATATATCATAATAAAGCTTGTTCCCTTTTTCAAATTTATAAAAGCTCTTTGCTCCTGTTTTTAACATTTCTTCTACCCAAGGAGCTGGCTCTTGGTTTTTTTCTTTCATCTGTTTTATTGTTTCCTCTACACCTAGCATGTCCCATGTTTCAAAAGGCCCTGTTTTCCATGCGAAACCCGCTTTCATTGCTTGGTCTATTTTATAAAGATCCTCTGTTATTTCTGGTATTCTAAAAGAACAATACCTAAAAGAATCAAAAAATGTTTTTCTATAAAACTCTCCTGCTCTATCTTCATGATTTACAATTATCCTTAGTCTTTCTGTTAGATTTTTTGCTTTTTTTGCATCATCAAAAGCTTGGAATTTTGGTTTTTTTCTCGGTTCGTATTTATATGTTTTAAGGTTCAGTTCTAAGATTTCTTTTTGTCCTTCTTTATTAATTATTTTTTTGTAATATCCTTGTTTTGTTTTGTCTCCCCACCATTTTCTTTTATATAATTCTTCTACTGATTTTGGGAGCTTGAACTTTTTTATAGACTCATCTTTTTTTAGCCCCCCTAAAAGATTGTTTGCTACATTAACTGTTGTGTCCAAACCAACAACGTCCATTGTTCTAAAAGTTGCTGATTTTGCTCTTCCTATTTTTGGACCTGTTAAAAAATCTACTTCCCCTACCGTCATGCCCATTTCATCTATTGTGTGCATTGCTGACATAATAGAATATATTCCTACTCTGTTTGCTATAAACGCTGGCGTGTCTTTACATAAAACGGTTTCTTTTCCTAAAAACAAAGACCCGTAATGCATAAGAAACTCTATGTTTTCTTTTTTTGTTCTTTCTCCTGGAACTATTTCTAATAGTTTCATATATCTTGGTGGATTAAAAAAATGTGTGACACAGAAGTTTTCCTCAAAATCTTTATCTCTTCCTTTTACCATTTCTTTAACCGGAATTCCTGATGTGTTGGATGTTATAAGGCTTCCTTTTTTTCTGTGTTTTTCAACTAGTTCAAACACTTTGTTTTTTATTTCTATTTTTTCAACAACAACTTCAATTATCCAGTCTGATTCTTTAATTTTATTTATGTCGTCTTCAAGATTTCCAAGAGAAATGTTTTTTTTATTTTTATCAAGATATAAAGAGGCTGGTTTTGTTTTCAAAGTATTTAAAAAAGATTCTTTTACAATTCTGTTTTTTACTTCGTGGTCATTTAATTTTAACTTTTTTCTTTTCTCTTGGTCTGTAAGTTCTTTAGGACAAATATCTAAAAGTAATACTTTAACTCCTATATTAGCAAAATGACATGCTATTCTAGAACCCATTATTCCAGAACCTATTACAGAAATTTTTTTTATTCTTTTATTCATTTTCAACTGTCAAAAATATATAAAGAAAACTTATTTATATAAAATATTTAAAAGAAGAACATATTATTATTATATAGTTAATATGTTAATAAAGATTATCCACAATTAAGAAACAAAAAAAAACAAGCTAAAAATAAAACAAAACAATCAATAGAAAATTGTTGATAATAAAATGTTAATAATAAAATGTTAAAAAAAAATATATAAAAAAAATAAAAAAAAAAAATGTTGATAAAAACAACTTATTAACAATATATTAGAAAACAACATTAATATTATCTATTTCCCAATTAGAACGAACTTCTAAAAAAACATCAAGAAAAAATGTTTTTTCTGGGATCTCGTTTTTAATTATGTTTCCTTTATCCCAAACTAAATTTTCGTTTTCATCAATTAAAACACGAACATAATATGTTCCTGGAGGAACATTTTCAAAAAGAAAATAGTTTTTTTCAGAACTTTTGTTTTTTAAAATATTTTTAAAATTTTCTGATACAAGTTGTATAAAAAAACTTTTATGTTTTGTTTTTATATTCCCAGAAACCTTCCCATAAAAATCTGCGTCCTTAAACGAAAACAAAACGCTAGTTTCTTTTAATGTATCTTCTTCTATTGAAACAAACGATCCTTTTTCAGCAACAAATAATATTTTATCAACATTAATTTTTTCTAAATAATTATAATCTCTAGAATACAAAGAATCAGAATAATAAAACAAGCTGTCTTTTTTTAAATTTCTCATTTTTTCTTGTTTCCACTCTACTAGAGAGTCTTTATTATACAAATAATTAAATCTAAGGGCGGTTTTGCTTTTGTTCCAGATTGGTTTATTTATTCTCAAACTCTTTTTATATAAAGTGTCAATTTTGTTAACAAGAAAAGAGTCATTAAAAAATAAAACAGGTTTTGTAAACCTTAAATTAAAAAAAACAGAATCTTCTAAAACACTATTAGAACTAGGAAAACCATAAACCTTAAACTCTTGTTTAGGTCTTTTAGAATCAGAAAAAGAAACGTAAAGAGAGTCCACAGTAATGTTCATCAAACTATCAGAGGCTTTAACAACAACAAGAAGACTATCTTTTATCACACTGTCTTCTTTTAAAAAAAGATTTGAGGGATAGAACCTTAGTGTTTTATTGTTATCGTTTAAACTATATTGTGGAGTTTCTTTTTTTTTATTTATTATTTCTATGTTTGACACGTATCTAGAGTAGGTTGCTTCATAATACAACCCCCTTTTTCTATCCCGAACAAGCCTTATAGGAATAAGGTTTTGTTTTATCAGAGGAATAAAAAGAGAATCGTTTTTGGTTCCCACAGAAACAGGGGAAGACAAAAAGCCAAAAAATTCTTTATCAGGCTCAGCCTTAAAGGATGCGTTTTTGTCCTCAAAGGCATATATTGAATAAAATCCTTTTTTAATATTTTCTATTTTAAAAAAACCAGAACTATCTGTATAATCAAAGTAAAGAGGCTTATTAAGAAAAAGTCCCAAACTATCTTTTAAATCATAAAGACCAACAAGCACATCTTTTTTCAAGACGTTTGTTAAAGGATCTATTGTGTATCCTGTAAGAACTAAAGAATCTATAACCGGTCCGGTGCTAAAAACATATTTTAGTGATTTAGCGGCATTTCCTTCTGTTATGTCTTTTATTCCGTCCGCAAAATTAAATATATACGTTACGTTGTTTTTAAAAGCAGAATCAAAAGTAAGAATAAGATAGTTTTTTTTTGTGTCAGCTTCAAACCCCACATCCGTATAAGGAGAAACAATAAGTTTTTCTTTAATGTCTTTAGTGTCAATAATCTCATCAAAAAGAAAATAAAAATCCTTTTCCTTAACGTTTGTTGCTTTGTTTGGGGGCCTTGAGTTTATTAAACCTGGAGGAATCGTATCTTTATCGCCACCAGAAATCACACCTATTTTTGCACAAGCCAACAAAAAACCAAACACTAACAACAATAAATAAGTCTTCATTTTATCTTTAAAATGTATATTAAACTAGAATGGTTTTGTGTTTTTTTAGCTTTACTATTCGATACAAAACCGGTGTAAAGACCTTTTATAAACGAAAAGGAAGAATTTTTGTTTTTTTCACTAAGATAAGAAACATAATAACTATCATAAAACAAAGGAAAGCTTTTTGTTATTTTTAAGCCAACTTTATTACACAAAAACCTGAAAGAGAGAGGGTTAAAATGAAAACGATGCCTAGGTAAATCATAACCCGCCCAATGTTTTTTATAAAATGTGTTATCGTATGAATTAACGTTTGGAAGAGCAACAACAAGATGCCCTTTCTTTTTTAATAGAGCTTTTAATAGTAAAAGTTTTTTTTGCGGAAAATTTGTGTGTTCTAAAACATGCCATAAAGTAATAACAGAATAAAAACCTTTTTGTTTTATTAATGTTTTGGCATCAACAGACCATTTATTATTGTCTCCAAACCGGTTTATAGGCTCATGATCAAATGCAAGAAGATTTTTTTTCCGACAATAAGAAGAAAAAAAACCACTACCAGCTCCATAATCAAGCAAGGGGCCGTGAATCAACGTTCTTATTAAACGCGTCTTATATTTCGTGTTATATAAACGAACAATATTATACAGAATATCAAAAAAGGATTCGGGGTATTTTTTATATGATTGATAATCGATGATATTATAATAAGGTAAAAGTTCTTTTTTAGATAAAAAAGGATGTGTAAAACTAACTCCGCACCCTTGACAAAAACATAAAGAAAAAAGACGCTTTGAAACAATCGAGTCGTCCACCTCAAACGTTTTGCTGGTTTTATCAGAACCACATAAAGGGCATAAAACACTCATTAACTACCTGTTTTGTTTAAATATATCATTAAAACCGAGACATCAGAAGGAGAAACACCACTGATACGTGAAGCTTCTCCCAGAGTTTCAGGTTTTATTTTTTTCAACTTACCCCTTCCCTCAGAAGAAAGAGAAGAAACTTTATCATAATCAAAAGAGGAAGAGATTTTTTTCCCGTCTAAAGATCTCATTTTTTTCACAAGCTCTTCTTCTTTTTTTATGTAAACCCCATATTTTATTTGAATTTCTACTTGTTCTACAACGTCTAAACCAAAAGCACGACCCCAACCTAAGGATAAAAAAGAATCAAGACCTAACAAATGTATTTTTGGACGTAAAATCAGTTTTTTTAACCGCATAGACTCTTTAATAAGAGAAGAACGTTTGAGTTTTAAAAAAGGGTTTATATCGTTCGGAGTAACTTTCGTCCCTTCAACAAGAGATGTTAGTTTGGAAATTTTTCTTTCTTTTTTTTCAACCGAAACAAATTTCTTTTTGTTTACTAAACCAACAGAAAACCCTTTTTTTATTAAACGAAGGACCGCGTTGTCTTTACTAATAAAAACCCGAAAAAATGAACTTTAATTAAACAA
>CAZYIL010000001.1:6987-59789 GCA_964646945.1 uncultured Marinoscillum sp.
CTGCTCGTGAAGTAAACATACGATAAGGCTCTTCTGTTCCTTTATTAATTAAATCATCTATTAAAACGCCAATATACGCGTCTGAACGTGATAAAACAAAAGGGTTTTTACCTAATATTTTGTTATGAGCATTAATTCCAGAAACCAACCCCTGACAAGCAGCTTCTTCATAACCTGTTGTTCCGTTGATTTGACCAGCAAAAAACAAATTTTCGATAGGTTTTGTTTCCAGGGTTTTTTTTAGTTGAGTAGGGGGAAAATAATCATATTCAACAGCATACCCAGGCTTAAACATTTTAACTTTTTCAAAACCAGGCAGGGTTTTTAAAGCCGAAAGCTGTATATCTTCCGGCAACGATGTTGAAAAACCATTTACATAAACCTCAATAGTTTCCCAACCCTCAGGTTCTACAAAAATTTGATGACGTTCTTTTTCTTTGAAACGTGTTATTTTATCCTCTATAGACGGACAATATCTAGGGCCTAAACCCTTAATCCTCCCTGAAAACATAGGGGATTTAGAAAACCCAGACTCAAGAATACGATGTGTTTTTTTATTTGTATAAGTAATAAAACAACTTTTTTGTTTTTTGATCACAGAAGAAGTTTCGTATGAAAAAACCCCAACTTTTTTATCCCCCTTTTGTTCTTCCATTTTAGAATAATCTAAAGACCTTCCGTCTACTCTTGGTGGAGTTCCTGTTTTCATTCTACCAGAAACAAAACCTAACTTTTCTAAATCTTTAGTTATTCCTTTTGAGGCCCTCTCTCCTGTTCTCCCCCCCCCAAACGTTTTTTCTCCTACATGTATGATCCCATTAAGAAACGTTCCGTTAGTTAATATTACAGCTTTAGCTAAAATATTTAACCCCAAAGCTGTTTTAACCCCAACCACTTTATTTTTTTTAACTAAAAGACCAATAATCATTTCTTGCCAAAAATCAATTTTGTTGTTTTTTTCCAACATTAAACGCCATTCTTCAGCAAAACGAAAACGATCATTTTGAGCACGTGGTGACCACATAGCTGGTCCTTTCGATAAATTTAACATTCTAAACTGAACCATTGTTTTATCTGTAATAACCCCCGTTAATCCCCCCAAAGCATCGATTTCCCTAACGATTTGTCCTTTAGCAACTCCACCAATAGCAGGGTTACAAGACATCTGGCCTATTGTGGCCATATTCATAGTTGTTAGAAGAACCGAAGACCCTAATGTTGCTGCGGCAGAAGCCGCCTCACATCCCGCGTGTCCACCACCAACTACTACAACGTCGTATTTCTTAAACATTATTTTTTTTGTTCCACGTGGAACTTTTAACCGAACTAAACATTTTTAAAAAAGTTTGTTCTTTTAAAAACATTATTTTTTTTTCCTTCGCTCTTTTGTCTTTATAACCAATAAGGTGTAAGACACCGTGAATTAGTGTTCTTAAGAGCTCTTTTTTGAATGAAACAGAATATTTTTGTGCATTTTCTTTTACCCTATCCGCGCTAATATATACATCACCCTCTATTGTTTTTTTTGATTCTGAGAAATCAAAAGTTATCACGTCGGTTAAAGTAGTGTGGTTTAAAAATTTTTTATTAATCTCCAAAAGATGCTTGTCAGAACAAAAAACAAAATTCAAACACCCAAGCTTTTTCCCTTCTTTTTTTACAACGTTTTTTAACCAAACACGAACTTTTTTTTTTTCCAACGAAAAAACAACACTGTCTTCGTAAAAAAAATTAACCAAAACCATCTAGCTAAACCAAGTTAAAAACCAACTGTATTAAAGAACCCCCTTTTTTAAAAACGATTTCATCAGAAAGATTTTTCATTAAAAAAACACCTCTTCCTTTAATATTAGTTAGATTACTAGGATTTGTAGGATCTGGTATTTTAGATTCATCAAACCCAACACCCTCATCAGCAATCATAAAACACAACCTGTTTTTAGACTGTTTTAATGATATTTCAACTTTTTTGGATTTGTTTTCTTTATTTCCATGCACAATAGCGTTGTTAACAGCTTCTGTTACGGCAATTAAAACGTTCCCATAAACATTATCAGTAATTTTTAATTTATCCTTTGCGTTGTCGATAAAACTTTCTACCACCCCTACGTTTTCTTTTATTGAGGGTATTTCTATTTTCATAATGTTGTCGTTTAAAAACTTTATTTACTGCATTGTTGTAACAATAAGCGTTTAGTGTAAATTGATTTTTTACATAAATAAAGATAAAAGATTTTTAACAAAAGACTTATAAGGTTGCGTAATAAAAAAAGAACCCAAAAATCACTCTAAAGGACCCAAGACATGAGTTGCGCACCTAAACCCTACCGTTGCAGAAGAAGAATCTTGATCCATAAACCGTCTCATTCCAGGCGACAGCCACCTTGCTTGATCAGACCAAGAACCACCTTTATATACCCTAGCGGCATTATTTACTAAATCATTTCTTGCATTATATAACCCCTCAGGATCCAACTCTTCGCTTTGCCTTAAAGGATTTAAATCTTCTACATCAGAATATGTTAAAGGCCTATAAATATCATAAACCCATTCGTTAACATTTCCAGACATATTATATAAACCAAAATCATTAGGCTCATATTCATAAACATTAACAGTTATAAACCCCCTATCATTAAGAGCTCCAGCGATACCAGCATAATCACCCCTACCTCTTTTAAAGTTTGCTCTAAACTTACCAACAGATCCTCTTTTTGAACTTCGTATTGTTTTACCATCCCACGGATATAACCTGCGGTGTGTTTGGTTTTCATCCAACCATTGATTACCTATTTGCCCATAAGCTGCGTACTCCCACTCAGCCTCTGTGGGTAATCTAAAATTAGGAAGTAAAACACCAGCTTCTACAGGAGGGACCTCATCTTCTTCAGCCTCTTGTCCTTTTCCTAAATAACTTTTAATTCTTTCTCTATTAACAACAGCAGTTCTCCAGTTACAATAATCATTTGCTTGATTCCAACTTACACCAACAACTGGGTAGTAACGAAAACCAGGATACCTTAAGTAATTATCAACATAAGGGGTGTTAAAAGCAAGTTCTTTAAACCAAACTGTTGTGTCAGGAAGCGCATTAATATAAAACTCTTCAGAAACCGTATCAGACTGCCTTATATGATGAAGGTATTCTAACCAATGTAAATTAGCTATTTCTGTTTCATCCATAAAAAAGGAAGTAACAGTAACGGTTCTTTCTATGTTATCATGAGAGAAAAAAACATCTTCTTCATATGTTCCAAGCACAGCACGACCACCCTCAATCAAAACTTGATTTGGGCCAGGGACCTGCCCACTGTAATCTGTCACAACAAACCCACCATCTTCTTCGGCCTTTTCGTAGTCAGAAAAATAATTTAATCCAGTTGCCGTACTAAAACTTCCCGGATCTTTTGCTGATCTTTTTGTTCCACCTTTTCCGAAAGGCAAAATAGAACAAGAGCCAAACAACCATAAAATAATTAAGGCTGAAAAAACACCACGGCTAGAAAACAATCTTTTCATATAACTATAAAAACTTAGATAGTTTGCAAAATTAAACACAAGATTTAATAAAATAAAATTTATCTAAAACCTTCTAACTGAAAGGATTTATAATTATTGTCTTTTTTTCAACAAACTTTTTAATAATAAAACCGCTTCTTTTAATGAAAAAACATTAAAAAAAGAGACCTTAAGCCCTTTTTTTGTGGATTCAAACAAACAAAGGTTCTTGTTTTGTTTCACATAAGAAAGGAATAAACTAAAGGTTTTTGAACTATAATATTTATGGCCCTTTTTTTCTTTAAAACTACAGAATAACGAACTTTTCTTTAAAACCACCTTACCGAACCCTAACTTAAAACTATATTTTTTTAACTCTTTTACTTTAAATAAATCCTGAATAATTTTAGGCGCAGGACCAAACCTATCTTTTAAATTATTGTATATTTTTTTATACTCTTTTTTAGAATCAGCCTTTTCAATCTTAGAATATAACTTTAATCGCTCGTTGTGATTTGAAACATATGAAGTGGGAATATAAACCTCTTTATCTAACTCAACCAAACAGTCATAATTTTTAAGAGAAGAAAGTAAAGGCCGATCACTTATTTGTTTTTTTTCTTCCAACCCATCAAGAGCCTCATCTAAAACTTTATGATACATATCAAAACCCAAATCATTAATAAAACCACTTTGCTCTCCCCCAAGAAGATTTCCTGCACCCCTAATGTCCAAATCTTTTAATGCGATTTTTAACCCATCACCTAACTTAGATAACTCACTAATTGCAACAAGTCTGTTTCTAGCGTCTGCGGTCATATAGTTTGAAGAACTTGTTATCAAATAACAATAAGCCCTTTTGTTTGATCTTCCAACACGACCTCTAATTTGGTGTAAATCAGATAAACCAAAAGCATGAGCGTTATTAATTATTACTGTATTTGCATTTGGAACATCTAACCCAGATTCAATAATGTTGGTAGAAACAAGTATATCATAATATCCTTTAATAAATCGTATCATTATTTTTTCAAGATCACCCCCTTTTAACTGCCCGTGAGCAACACCTATTTTTGAGTCTGGAATCAGTTTTTGAACCACGTCCGCTATGTGGTAAATGTTTTTTACACGATTATTTACAAAAAAACTTGTCCAAAGCGGCCCAGTTCTTTTTTTATAACATCTCTTATTAATTTTTTATCAAACGAAATAATTTCTGTTTCTATAGAAATTCTATTAGGAGGCGGAGTTTCTATAACGCTAATATCACGAATACCCATTAAAGAAAAATGCAATGTTCTTGGGATGGGGGTGGCTGTTAGGGTGAGCGTATCTAACGAAACTTTGTTGTTTTTTATTTTTTCTTTTAAAGCAACACCGAACTTTTGTTCTTCATCAACTATCAACAAACCTAAGTCTTTAAAAACAAATTCTTTATTTAAAACCTTTTGAGTTCCAATTAAAATGTCAATTTTCCCGCTTTTACAATCTTTTATTGTTGATAAAACTTCTTTTCTAGACCTAAATCGTGAGACATAATTTACATTTACAGGAAAATTTTTTAAACGATAACAAAATGTATTGTAGTGTTGGAAAGCAAGTACTGTTGTGGGGACAAGAATCAAAACCTGTTTGTTGTTACATACCGCCTTGAAAGCAGCTCTAATTGCAACTTCGGTTTTTCCAAATCCAACATCTCCACAAACCAATCGATCCATTGGGTATTTGCTTTCCATATCTTTTTTTATTTCCTTTATCGTAAGGGATTGGTCTGGTGTATCTTGATATAAAAACGAAGTCTCTAACTCCATTTGTAAATAATCATCAGGTAAAAAAGAAAACCCGCTTGAAACCTTTCTTTTAGCATATAGTTCTATTAACCCTTTAGCAATGTTTTTTATTTTTGACTGAACGTTAGATTTTTTTCTTAACCAATCACGTGACCCAAGTTTATTTAATTTTGGATTAGGATTATCACCAACATATTTGGAAAACTTATATAATGAATTAATTCCAACATATACAATATCGTTGTTTTGATAAGATATTTTTACAACCTCTTGTTTGGTGTTTTTAACTATTAATTTATCCAAACCTAAAAACCGCCCTATGCCGTAATCTATATGAACAACATAATCTCCAAGATAAAGCTCTTTATAATCTACAAGACTTTTAATTTTATTTTTTTTAAACCCAGACGGTTTTTTTCTATGTTTAAAATAACGTTTGAAAATTTGATGATCAGTATAATAAACATGTTTTATGTTATCATCCACAAAACCATCAGAAAGAACAAATGAAGAAGAACTATAATAAAAATTTTCTAAAACAGACTCAAAATACCCATGAACCCTTGATGTTTGTTCTTCAGACTGAAAAGCAAGACTGACCGTATAACCCTTAGAAAAATGTTTTAAAAGATCTTTTTTTAGAAGGCTTAAGTTTTTGTTAAAATCAGGTTGACTTCTCGATTTATATTCAAACAAAAGTTTGTTTTTTGTGTTTGCAAAAACCCCAAATTCAACAATCCTAAAAGACAATAATTTTTTGAAAAAAGAGCGTTTAGAAACAAAGAGGTTTTTTGGGGGGGAAGAAAGAACCACATCTGAATTTTTTATAATTCCTTTATGAATCTTTGAGGTTTTTTTAAACAAAACACCCAATGTTTCTCCGCACGCTTTTTTGTCTTTTATCCAAACTGTCCATTTTTTATCTAAATAATCTAACAGAGAAAGATTGTTTTTATTTTCTTTAATTATAGAAGGGTTTGCTAAAACAGAAATTTTTTTTTTAAATAAAGAAGACAGTTGCGACCCCATATTAAACACTGAAATTTTTTTAATACTATTTTCTTCAAAAAGCAACCTAAAAGGCTGTTTGTTTGAAAAAGAAAAAACATCAAAAACCAAACCCCGAATTGAATACTGACCTGCTTTTTCAACAAAATCTTTTTGTTCAAAATCAAAACCTATCAAAATGTTTTCTAATTCCTCATGGCTTATTTCTTGATTTTCTTCTAAAAGCAGTGTTCTTTTTTTTAAATTAGCTTTGTTAATAATTTTTTCAAAAACAGCCTCTGGAAAAGTAACGACAATTTTATTTTTATCTGTTTTTTCTTGAATAAAAGAAACACTCTCAGCTCTCGAAACCACATTGAAATTGTCTATTTTTTCATCCCCATAATATTTATGACCAAGTCCAGGAAATAAAGATATTTTTTGTGTAGGCAGAAGGGTTTTAAGGTTATAATAAAAAGAAAAAGCAGAGTCTTTATTTTCTAAAATAAAACAACAACTGTATTTAGACAAAGAAAAAAAAACACTTGGAATAACAAAACCTAACCCCCCCGAAAGCCCCCTTATAACAATATTTTTTTTATCGTTGTTTTCTATTAAAGATTTTAACACAAGAACTAAGCTGTCCTTTTTATATAAGTTAATTAATTCCGAAGCAATCATTTTATAAAAAAATATACCTTTGTTTTATGAGCAATAATAAAAAAACTATTTTAGTTACAGGAGGATCAAGGGGAATAGGTTTTGAAATCACATCACACTTACTTAAGGACGAAAATTTAATTTTGTTAAATTATAAAAACGAAACAAAAAAACTCAAAAGGTTTATTTCAAAAAACAAACCTAACATTGTGCCCATAAAAGCCGATTTAACAAAACCAAAAGGACTTAAGAAACTTCTAAACGAAACTCTAAATCAAACGGAAATCCCAGACGTTATTATAAATAATGCCGGAATAGCGCTTAACGCACCTTTGTCTTATTCAAAATCAAAATGGGAGAAAACATGGGACGAAACAATTAGTTTGAATTTAAAAGCGCCCTCAATTATTTGTAGAGAAATAATTCAAAAAAAAATTAAAATAAAAAACACAAAAAAACTTAGAATAATCAACATTGCATCAAGGGCAGCGTTTAGGGGAGAGACAGAAGATTTTATTGCTTATGCAGCGTCTAAAGGCGGACTAATTTCTCTTACAAAAACACTTGCAAGATCTTTTGGTAAACAAAATGTTTTAGCGTTTAGTATCGCTCCTGGTTTTGTAAAAACGAGTATGGCCGAAGACTTCATTAAGAAATACGGAAAACAACATGCGATGGAAGGGATTGTGTTAAATAGGTTAACAGAACCAAAAGACATAGCACCAACTGTAAAATTTATAGCGCAAGGAAATATGGATCACGCAACTGGCTCAACTATCGATATTAACGGGGGGAGTTATTTAAGGTAGAGTCAGGTCAATAAGTAAAAAGTTGACCAAAGCCGTTAAAAGAATTAAACTCTAAAGTTTTTCAACTAGAATTAAGAAAAAACATTATTATTGTGTACCTAATAAATTTTTTTTGTACAATTGAAGAATAAAATATCTTTAGCATTATCTAGCGGAGGAGCAAGAGGTCTTGCGCACATTGGGGTTGTAGAAACTCTTATTGAAAAAGGATACCAGATAGAGGAAATATCAGGCTCTTCTATTGGTTCAGTGATTGCCTCAATGTATGCTTCAGGCAATTTAAACAAGTTTAAAAGCTGGGTTTTATCTTTAGATAAATTTAAGGTTTTTTCATTAATGGACTTTACTATAGGAGGATATGGTGTTATGAAAGGTGACAAGGTTTTTAATAAACTAAAAACAATAATAAAAGATGAAAAAATTGAAAACCTTAGAATACCAATAAATATTATAGCATCAGATGTTTTTAAAGTTAAAGAAAAAGTTTTTAGACAAGGAAGTATGTACGAAGCAATGAGAGCGTCTTGTTCTATACCAGGATTAGTAAGGCCATATGTTTATAAAAAAACAGAGCTAATAGACGGAGGTGTTTTAAATCCCCTACCAATTAAACACTTAAAAAAACAAAAGCAAATACTTGCTGTAAATCTTAACAATACTCCAAAATTAAAAAAAAACAAACAAAAAACATTAAAATACCAGCGTTTAGAGAATAAATATTTTAATATTTTTAAAGATTATTTTTCAAAAAAAACACCTTATAGAAAAAGACTGAACGTGTTCGATTTAACATATAAATCAATCCATATGATGCAAAACAAACTAGCTAAAGAAACAATGTCTAAACATTCTGTTGATTTTGTGGTTAACATACCTTTTGATTCTTGCTACCCATTAGAGTTTTATAAAGCGAAACAGATGATAAAATTAGGAAGAAATTTGTGTGAAGAGGTGTTAAAGAAAAAACAAAAAAAAATTATTGCATAAAAAAAACATAAGTAAAAACCCACAACTTTGTTTTTTATAAAATAAATTTGATTAAAAACGACAATATGGAAATGGTTATTATTATTATTGTTTTATTTGTTTCGGCAATATTAGCAGCGCTCTTTATTCCAAACAGCAAAGTTAGCGATCACCCTAAAGACTCTGAAGTATAATAACACTAATCTTCTTTATTTACATTCCTAAAGTCCACAACCGTTAAGGCAGCGACAACACCAATTAAAAGCACAACAATCCAAACAAATAAACTTACACCATCAGTTATTGCGGGGTTTGTAGGAAACATTATCTTTAATTAAAATAAAAATTAATTTTAAACAAATATATACACACTGATGTTAAAAACTAATATTAGAAAGGAGAAGATCAAAAGTTGGGTTATTGTTTTTTAATATATACCCCCACCTTACCCCTAAACTAAAAACAGATGGCTGCCTAAAAAAATTAACATCAAAATATAAATCTCCCCCAAAACCAAAAGGCTGTTCTCTTACAAATAATCTCGTGTTATAATCAACCCCATCAACTTGACCAAGGTTAATAAATGAAGTATACCGGATCCTTTGAAAATTTAAAAACGGTCCAAGATGAATATGTGGGTAAGCGACTGGAAATTCATATTCAATTTTTCCGCTTATAACTTCTGTAAAAAGGTTCTTTGTTCTATAGCCGATAATTGAAGAAACAGAAGAAGCAAAAGCATAACCGTTTTGAGTTTGTTTTTCAAAATGAAAACCTAATCTTAATGAGTGAGTATTGTTTATACCTGGAAAATCAAAAAAAGAATCAAAACGAAAAAAATAACCACTAAAATTACTTGCTTTTGTCATGTATTTATGTTGAAACAAAAAAGTTTGACCCCAAGGGTAATAAACATTTCGTTTCGTTTTCTTATGAAGCCTTGAGTAGTATATAGTATTTGTGAGATAGTTTATATAATCATTGTTTAATGAAACAGAACCAGGAAAAAAAGGAGCATAAACGTTTTGTAGTCGAGTTAAAGAATAGTTTGATTCTAAATACAAAGAGGTTAAATACTTAGAGGAGGTGAAAGAAAGAGGGATTTTAGTTCCTATTTTTAATTCTTTTTCATCCCACTCTACATCATAACTTTTTGCCTCTGACGATCCATTTCCAATAGTTATCATCGATTTCTTTTTTGTTTTTAAAAAAGAAAGATCAAAAATAGGATATAAACCAAGATAACTTAATTTAAAAACACCAGAACCTTCTTTTTTATAGTTATCGTATAAATATCCAGTTGAGAAAACTAAATTACCCATTAAATCTTGAGAATTTATTCCAAAAGAAACTTCATCAATCCCTTTGATATCTCCACTATAATTATATACCCCCCAATCTACTGGCCGGATTAGATTTTTCCATTTATAATATCTTGTGGTTTTGTATTCTGTTTTTGTTTGTTTAAAAATTAATTTTCTTTTAAAGACTTCATTTTTTATTTCTTGACGACTAATGTTTGATAGAAATTTTTTTTCATGCACATCAAAACCAAAGGGAGAATAATTATTGTATAGAATTTTTAAATCAGAATTTTTTGAAACACTAACCAATAAACTAGGATTATAGGCCCCATAACGACTGTTTGTAAACTGAAACTTTTTTTGTGAAGCCAAGTCAACATATACAATATTATCTACCCCAGCAACAACATTATTAAAAAAAACAAAAGACCCCTTTTTAATTGGATTTCCTATGTTTTCATAGGTAGAGTACAAAACCTTTTCTTTTTTATTACCAAGATCAATTAAGACTATTTCTTTTTTTTCATCCCATGTTTTCAACCCAATAATTTTATTTTTTTCATCAGAAAACCTTAAATGTGTATAAACACCGTTTTTTAAAATGATATTAACAGAAGGTTTGGACGAAGCAATATTTTGAACTATTAATTTACCAACTCCTGAGGGTAGATTTTCTAACGCAACAAACGATAGTCCATCAGAAGAAAGATCAACAGAAGAATACATAGCTTTTTTTGTTTTCAACACAAATTTTTTCTTGTCTATATTTAATATTTTAATATTTGAAAAAACCCTATTGTCCCATCTCGGATCTTTATGATACTCTATCCAGGCCAACAAATTATTTGAAAGAGCAATAAAACCCTGATCTTTTATTAAACCAGGTGTAAAAAGCTTTTTTACATTTTTGTTTTTATCTATTACCGCAAAATGTTTTAAACTATTGAGGCCTTTTGTAAGAACAAGAATTTTATTTTCTTTATATGCTCTAGGGTAAAGAAAATCAGAATATGATTTTGAATTTCTTTGGTTTAAACGACCCCCCTCTTGTTGTTTCTTTTTTGTAGAATCAATCAAAGTCCTAAAGCTGTTTTTATAAAGAGTTTTTAGATTCAAGGAAGTTTCTTTTTTTAAATTTCTAACAAATGGAAAAGGTGTAAGTGATTGAGAAAAGGTTTTGTCTATTATCGTATTAAAAACATCTACACCATAGTTTTCTTTTATATACCTTGTTATCAGATAACCACTCTCATATTCATTTGGGGTTTTGTATTTATAACTACCAAGGGTATGTTTATAATAACTAAAAGGAGAAAAACTATTCACATTAGACTTAATTGTTCTTAAAAAACTTGGCTCCCTACCCCTTCCGTAATTAGTTAATCTAGTTTCTGTGTCTACAGCGTCTCCTTCCCAAAACCAAAAAGGCATTGAGGCAGCCCCCAAGGCCCTAAAAGCATTTTCTCCAAAGAATAAATACACCAACTTATTTATTGGCTTGCTTAACGCCTTTTCAGTTTGAACAAGGTGTCTAAATTCGTGTATTGCCAAAAGGTTTATCCAATTATTGTTACTAATAAAAGTATACTCTTGTGGGGGAGATGTTGCGAAAAACTCAGACCTTCTTGGCCCCCAAGAAACAAAAGCATTAGATAAAGCACTAGTGTTATGTAATATAATAGGTGTTTTTCTAACATGTATCCCTAAACCATAAGACGAAGTATCATAAATGTTTTCTAAAAAATTTAGTGTGTAATTTGCCAAAGAATCAAGCTCCGGAGGAAAAATCACTTTAAAATGATCGCTGTTTTTTTGTTCCCATTTTATTGAAGGAGGGGATTGCTGTTGGGCTTCTAAAACAGAAATAAAATTCAAACACAAAAGAATGACTATAAATAGTTTAATCAAACGAAACATTGAAACAGTTTTTTTATTTCACCATCAACATTGTAAACGTGTGGCGAAATCCTAATTTTGTCGCCCCTAAGCGAGACAGAAATTTTTTTATTTTTAAACAATTTCAAGAGGCTTTTGTTTGGAATAAGTTGTTTTATTCCAAAAAGATGATTTGCTCTATATTTTTCATTTTCAACCCAATATTTATTATTATCTATTTTTTTAATTTCTTCAGAAATTAAATCGCTACAATAATTTTGAATATTTTCAACACCCCAATGTTTAATTTGTTGCAATCCAGCAAGGAGCATCGGAATTAAAATAAAATTACTTTGTTGACCCACATTGTATCTTGCTGAAAAATCTCCATAATTATCATTATAATTAACGAGCTCAGAAAAGTTTTTGCTATTTTTTCTATTAATCCAATTATCTTCTATTGGAATCCCTTTATCAAAAACCTCACTATAATAAGCAAGACCAATACCATATGGTCCCATTAACCATTTATAACCAGCACAAATTAAGGCATCAGGATTAATTTTTTTTATATCAAAAGGGAGAGCCCCAACAGATTGTGTTCCATCTATAATCAATAAAGCCCCAACTTTTTTTGTTTTTTTTCTAATTGCCATTAAATTAAACAATGTTCCACACACCCAATGTATATTACTTATCGCAACTACCCTTGTTTTCTTAGTTATAGAGTCTAAAATTTTTTCATTCCACTTTTCACCAGAATTGATTAATGAATCAGGCCTATTTACAACAACCAATTTTCCTCTAGTTTTTTTACATAAAGCAGACCACGGGTATATATTGCTCGGAAATTGTTCACCTAAAACAAGAACTTCTTCATTCGGTTTTAAACTAATGTTATTAACAACATTACCTATGCCGTATGAGGCAGAAGGGATAATTGCTATTCTTTGGTAGTTATCACACCCCACGAGTGAAGCAAAAGCTTTTTTTGTTAAAACAACATTATTAAAAAAATCCTTAGGATAAATTTTATAAGGCTTTCTTTTTTGTTTCAAACCTTTAATCCCAGCATTTTCTACCTTTTTTAACATAGGAGACATATACGCACAGTTTAAATAAATTGCTTTGTTAGATAGTATGAATTTAGATTTTTGACAACGCATGTTTTATCTTCTTAAGTATATAAAATTAATAAAATCGAGGAGGTTTTCGGTTGTGATAATTAGATTCTTTCTGTAGTAAATGAGCAACAGAAAGAAGCTTGCCTTCTTCGAAATAATTTCCAATAATGGTTATGCTAGTGGGAGAATTATCTTTATCAAATCCATTTGGAATAGATAAAGCAGGATGACCCGTAAGGTTTGTGGTAAGCATTTGATGCCCACCAAAAGTGGGAGATATAATTATATCAAAAGTTTCAAAAACAGAGGCAACATCTTCAATCAACCTAGCGCGAAACCTGTTTGCCTGGATATACTCAACCGCGGGAATAAACCTAGACTGCCTTAATGAATTAGCCCTGGATCTTTTACTTTGCTCTGTTAATATAGAATCTTTTCTTTCTATAATTAATTCATTAAAAAAAGCACCAGCTTCAGACCTGAGTATTATATCAAAAACATCAAAAGGATAATTTGTTGGTAACGAAACAGGGATAAGAGTGCCGCCTAATTTTTTAATTAACTTTAAAGTTTCTGTATTATTAACCCCATTATTAGTTGTGTCTTTTTCAAACAATCTTTTTAAGTAACCTATTTTATATTTTTTTAAACTACCAACATCTTCAAATAATAAAGGGGCGTTTTCAACAGATTGATCTAAACTATCTTTTCCTTTTATTTGTTTTAAAACTAAAGCACACCCTTTTGCCGACCTACAGATAGCCCCCACTTTATCCATACTCCACGATAAACTCATAAAACCAAATCTACTTACTAAACCATAAGTTGGCCTTAACCCAAAAACCCCACATTTTGTTGAAGGGGAAATGATTGACCCCCATGTTTCTGTACCTATAGAAAAACCAACCAAGCCAGCGGCAGTGGCAGAAGCAGACCCCGCAGAAGAACCACTTGAGCCTTCATTTAAATTCCAAGGATTTTTTGTTTTTCCACCATACCAAACATCACCCCTTGCTAATGCTCCAGAGCTAAGTTTTACCAACATCACCGCGCCAGCATCCTCTAACTTTTTTATTACAGTGGCTTTTTTATTTATATGTTGATTTTTATAAGGAGCCGCTCCCCATGTGGTAGGGAAATCAGGGTGCGAAGCTAAATCTTTAATTCCATAAGGAATACCATGAAGAGGGCCACGGTATTTTCCTTTAGCGATTTCTTCGTCAGCTTTTTTGGCTTGTTTAATAGCTAGATTTTCTGTTAGAGTGATTATTGCTTTAAGGTTTTTATCGTATTTTTTAAGCCTATTTAAATATATTTGCGTCAGCTCTTCAGAAGACAAAAGTTTGTTTTTTATTAAATAAGCTAATTTATAAATTGGTAGATAAGCAATGTCTTTCTTTTGTTTAGGAGGATTTGTTTTTTCTAAAACGAATCGTGTTTCTTTATTATTTAAAACCGAAGGATTGAATTTTATTTCAAAATCATTAATAGGCTCCACGGACATATCGAGAGAAAACTCGCGCATTTTTTTATAAGCATCTAAATTTCTTTTTAAATAAGGAGTTAGAGTATCAATTTCCTCTTTTGAAAACTTAATGCCGAAAATCTTTTGAGCTGAAAAGACATCTTCTGTATTAAATGAAGTTTTTTCAACCAAAATATTATAAGAGAATAAAACAAATATCCCACACAACAAGAAAAGAAAATTTTTTTTGTTAATCATATAATGTTCTTTAAGTTTTTTAATTTACAAACTACAAATTTAATTATTCTTCAAAGGCTTAAATATAAATGTAATTGAAATCTAACACTAAAAAACTTTTTTTATTTGATGCCATGGCTCTTATTTATCGTGCTCATTTTGCTTTTAGCAAAAATCCCAGGATTAATTCTAAAGGCTTCAATACTAGTGCTATTTTTGGTTTCACCAACACCTTTTTAGAAGTTTTTAAAAAAGAAAAACCCACACACGCTGCTGTTGTTTTTGACACAAAAGCCAAAACTTTTAGAAGCGATATTTACCCAGAGTATAAATCAAACAGACAAAAACAACCAGAAGACATTCAAAACTCAATTCCTTATATAAAAAATATTATATCAGCTTTTAATATCCCTGTTTTGTTCAAAGATGGATATGAGGCGGATGATATAATTGGAACTATAACTAAAATTTTTTCTAAAAAAAACATAGACATATTTATGATGACTCCTGACAAAGATTTTTGTCAACTTGTAAGAAAGAATGTTTATTTGTATAAACCCGCTTTTATGGGTAGGGGAGTTGATATTCTTGGAGAAAAAGAAGTATTGGAAAAATTTGGAATAACATCAATAGAACAAGTGATTGATTATTTAGGATTAAATGGAGATAGCTCAGATAACATTCCAGGTATTCCTGGTGTAGGTCCCAAAACAGCAAAAAAACTTTTAAAAAAATACAACTCTATGGAAAATATTATTTCTAACAGCAAAAAAATTCCTGGTTCAGTTGGAGAAAAGATTAAACAATTCTCAGATCAAGGAATCTTATCAAAAACGCTTGCTACTATTAAAACAGATGTGAAGATTCAGATTACACTAGAAAAAATGAATGTTTCTACACCTAACACCAATGCTTTGAATAGTTTATTTGATGAATTAGAGTTTAGGGTTTTAAAAAACAGAGTGTTTAATCAATTTGACACTAAACCTAAGCACTCAGATAACCAACAGCTGAATGTTTTTGAAACCCAAAAAACATCTAGAAAACAATATCATATTATCCAAACAGAAACAGATTTGATTGAACTATTAAATCGACTTCAAAACAATCATGAAATTTGTTTTGATACAGAAACAACAGGATTAAATACTTTGGAAGATGAACTGGTTGGGCTATCTTTTTCTATCAAAGAGCATGAGGCGTATTTTTTACCCATTTCAGAAGATTTAGAAAAAGCAAAAACAACAATTTTAAAAATCAAACCTTTTTTAGAAAATCCGCTAAAGATGATTATTGGCCACAACCTTAAATTTGATATTCAGGTGATGAAAAAATACGATGTAAATATTTCTAACAACATATTCGATACCATGCTAGCACATTATTTGCTAGACCCTGAGACGAGCCATAGATTAGATGTAATTTCAGAAAATATACTCCAACATAAAATGATTTCCATAGAAGAGCTAATTGGAAAAAAAGGACCGGACCAAAAAAATATGAAAGACGTTCCTTTGGATGTTTTAGGAGAGTATGCTTGTGAAGACGCTGATATTACTCTAAGATTAAAAAATATTTTTTCCAAATCAATTGAGAAAAACGGCTTAACCAAGCTTTTATACGATGTTGAACAGCCTTTGTGTTTTGTGTTGAGTTCAATGGAACTAGAGGGGGTTTCAATTGATACAAATAAACTCCAACAAATGTCTGATGTATTAAAATCTATGATTTTAGCTTCCGAAAAACAAATTTTTAATATGTCGGGGGGAGAGGAATTTAATATATCTTCTCCAAAACAGCTTGGGGCTATTTTATTTGAGAAACTAAAAATTGATGAAAAACCAAAAAAAACAAAAACCGGGCAATATGCAACAGGTGAAGAAGTGCTTAAAAGGTTATCTAGCACACATCCAATTGTAGAAAAAGTTTTAATGTTCAGAGAATATAAAAAACTTAAAACAACATACGTTGATGCTCTACCTAATTTAATAAGTAAGGTTGACCAAAAAGTTCATACACACTATGGACAGGCCGTGACCTCAACAGGAAGGTTAAGCTCAAACAATCCTAACCTCCAAAACATTCCAATTAAAACAGAAACGGGAAGGCAAATAAGAGAGGCGTTTATTCCTTGCACGAACACCAACTTTATTTTGTCTGCAGATTATTCTCAAGTAGAGCTAAGAATCATAGCCTCATTCAGCAATGATCAAGAAATGATTAACGCATTTAATAACAATCAAGATATTCACAAAACTACTGCGTCTAAAGTTTTTAAAGTACCATTAAACCAAGTTGATCAACAAATGAGAAGAAAAGCAAAAGAAGTAAATTTTGGTATCATTTACGGAATTTCTCCTTTTGGTTTATCACAAAATCTTTCTATTAAAAGAGCCGAAGCAAATGAAATTATAGAATCCTATTTTAAAGAATTTCCCAATGTAAAAAGGTATATGGATGAAGCAATAAATAAAGCTAGAGAGAATGAGTATGTTGAAACTATTTTAGGAAGAAAAAGATTTTTACGAGATATAAACTCACGAAATCAAACAATTAGAGGTTATGCTGAACGTAATGCAATAAACACCCCGATTCAAGGAAGCGCAGCGGATATAATTAAATTAGCTATGATCAAAATATATAAGTGGATGAAAACAGAAAAACTAAAATCCAAAATGATCATGCAGGTGCATGATGAATTAGTTTTTGACATATACCAGGAAGAAAAAGAAATAATGATAGAAAAGATAAAAACTTTAATGGAAAACGCTATGCCTTTAAAAGCACCTTTATTGGTGAGTATAGGTTATGGAGAAAATTGGTTAAAAGCACACTAATAATGAGAATCAAAAAAGAAGATATCTTAAAAGCACAAATTAGAATAAATGATATAATTCATAAAACTCCTGTTTTAACAAATCAATCAATAAACCAAATCTCAGAAGCCCATCTTTTTTTCAAATGTGAGAATTTTCAAAAAATAGGAGCTTTTAAAATGCGCGGCGCAGCAAATGTAGTGTTTGGTAAAAACAACAAAGAAAAACTAAATGGATTTGCCACCCACTCTTCAGGAAATCATGCCCAAGCTGTAGCTCTTTCTTCTAAATTGGCAGAAACAACTGCACATATAGTGATGCCAAAAGGGGCGCCTGAAATTAAAAAAAAAGCTGTTAAATCTTATGGCGCAAACATTTATTATTGTGATAATAATGAAAAAGCAAGAGAAGAGATGTGTAATAATGTTATTAAAAAAACACAGTCTCATTTTATTCATCCTTATAATGATTATGGTGTGATTACTGGCCAAGCAACATGTTTTAAGGAAATGTGTGATGATGGATATAACTTAGATTATATTGTCACACCTGTTGGTGGTGGTGGGCTGGCTTCAGGAACAGCTCTTAGCGCAAAATATTTTTCACCAACCACAAAAGTTATTTTAGCAGAGCCATCTAATGCGAATGATGCTTACAACTCATTTATAAAAAAACAACTGATACCCGTTGAAACTCCCAACACAATAGCTGATGGACTAAAAACCTCATTAGGTAAAAAAACATTTAACATTATAATTAATCATGTTGAAGCCATTCTTACTGTTTCAGAAGAAGAAATTGTTTCATCAATGAAATTAATATGGGAAAGAATGAAAATAATTTGTGAACCATCCTGTTCCGTGGCTTTAGCTGCTGTTATTAAAAACAAAAAAATGTTTAAAAACAAAAAAATAGGAATTATTTTAACAGGAGGAAATGTGGATATAAAAAATCTTCCTTTTTAGTTTTTGTTTTTAAACTTGTCAAAATTTGTTTTTATTACTAAACGAGGAAAATTGTTGTCGGACAGATCTGTGTCTGCTGTTTCAAGATAAGGATCAAGTTTGATATTAATCACCTTTTTATCTTTAACAAAAACCTTGACGATTTCATTTTCATTTGATCTCCATATTTCTGCAGGAATTCTTTCTACTTCTTTTGTTTTATCTTCATATGTCCACTCAATAATTAAGGGGGAGACTAAGCCACCAGCATTTTTAAAAGTTACTTCATAAAAATTTTTATCTTTATTTTCTTCTTTAATTTTTTGATCATTTAATGTGTTTTTAAACTCACGAAACGGTGAAGATGTTGTGTTTTTAAAATTAAAATACAAAGGATTATCTGTAAAAGTATAAGGAACTCTATCAACAGCAGGCCTTCTTTCTTCTTTTTCAATTTCTAAATCATCAAATTTTTTTTTGTTTTCGAAACTTTCAGGAGGTCTTCTCATTTTAAACCACCTTACGTTTTCTACAGCGATATCTACATGATCCGTAGTATAGAACCAACCTTTCCAAAACCAATCTAAATCTATAGAAGAAGCATCTTCCATGGTTCTAAAAAAATCTGCAGGGTCTGGGTGTTTGAAAGCCCATCTTTTTGCATATTCTTTAAAAGCGTAATCAAACAATTCTGGCCCCATTATTGTTTCTCTCAATATACTAAGAGCAGCAGCAGGCTTAGCATAAGCATTAGCTCCGAATTGTAAAATTTGTTCGGAATTTGTCATAATTGGCCTTATCCCTTCTTTATCTCCCTTCATATAATCTACTATACTTTGTGCTGTACCCCTTCTAAGCGGACCATTGCTGTAATATTCTCTTTGAGTTAAGGACT
Source organism: uncultured Marinoscillum sp. (assembly GCA_964646945.1). Lineage (GTDB taxonomy): Bacteria > Bacteroidota > Bacteroidia > Cytophagales > MED-G16. The sequence goes on from CAZYIL010000001.1 coordinate 26,358, forward strand.
GAACAAAAGTATTCAGTCCTTCATCCATCCACGTCCATTGCCGTTCATCAGAATTTATTATCATAGGAAAAAAATTATGTCCAACCTCATGAATTATTACAGAAATCATACGCCACTTTATAGCTTGACTATACTTACCGTCTTTATTAGGCCTTCCAAAATTAAAACAAATCATTGGATACTCCATTCCTATACTTGCAGCGTGTACAGAAATAGCAACCGGATAAGGATAATTTATTGTATGTTTTGAATAGGTTTTTAAAGTGTTAGCTACAGCTATTGTTGATTCTTGTTCCCACAGAGGATTCCCTTCCTTTGAGTAATAAGACATAGATAAAGGCTTATTTTCCCCTATATCTATAGCAATTGCGTCCCAAATATATTTCCTTGAAGCAGCAAACGCAACATCTCTTACGTTTTTTGATTTATATACCCATGTTTTAGTTTTTTTTCTTTCCGGATTTTTTTCTTTTTTTATTGCATCAGACTCAGAAACAATAATAATAGGCTTATTAAACGTTTTTTTTGCTAAAATGAATTTTTCTATTTCTGATGTATTTAAAACAACTTCAGCATTTTGTAAACTTCCTGTTGCAGCAACCACAAAATCAGACGGGACAGTGATTTCCAAACTATAGTCACCAAACGTTAAAGTAAATTCACCTCTACCTAGAAATTGCTTGTTTTGCCAGCCTTCTTTATCATCATACACAACCATTCTAGGATAAAATTGAGCAATAGTATAGCTATAGTTTTTGTCTTCAGGGAAATACTCATAACCAGACCTTCCTCCAACACTCATTCTATCATTGATATTGTAAGACCAATCAAGATTAAAAATAAAAGAATCGCCGCTTTTCAATTCTGAATTTAAATCTATTCTCATCATGGTTTTTATTATACTATACTCTAACGGCTTATTATTTTCATCTAAAACGGAATTTATTTTAAAACCACCTCTAAATTCACCTCCCTCTGCGTTGGTGTATTTATTAGTTATAGATTGGAGTTTTTGACTATTTAAACCATAAGCCATTTTATTAGTGGTTATTAAGGCTGTTTCAGAGTTTTTATCTCTAACATTTTGGTCTAACTGAAGCCATAAATAAGATAAGTTATCAGGGGAATTATTATGATAAGTTATTTTTTCAGATCCTCTTATACTTTGTTGTTTGTCATCAAGAAAAATCTTAATATCATAATCAGCTTTTTGTTGCCAATAGTCTTTTCCTGGGGCTCCTGAAGCGGTTCTATATGTGTTGGGTGTAGGCAGCGTTGTACCAAGTTGTTCAAATTTTTTCTCCCATTTTCCTTGGCCATAAACATTAAAACAAACAAACAACAATATTATTAATATAAGTTTTTTCATATAATCATATTTTACCAAAATTTAGCATTGTATAATAAAAGCAAAGATATGCCTAAAATCAAAGAAGAAACAAACATTATCCAATCACTTTGTTTAGGAAAAATTAAACCAGATAGCCAATGGTTACAAAAAACAAAGACACTTATGATTAGTATTTGTCCAATTTCTAAACCAACGTTAAAACTAAATAACGGCAATAAAATAGAGCCTTCATTAAGGAGTGCTTTTAAATAATTAGAAAAGCCTAATCCATGGATTAACCCAAAGCTTAAAGCCAACCAATAATTTCTATTCAGTACTTTTGCGTTAGAAGAAGAATTTCTTATAGAAATATTTGCAACACACGTAAACACTATAGTTAAAGGGATAGCAAATTCAATAATTTTTTGATTATAAGTTATTAACTCTAAAGTCGATAAAACAAGAGTTAATGAATGTCCTACAGTAAAAGCGGTTACCAATAAAATTAACTTTTTAAGCATTCTAAGATCATAGATTATTGATAAAGCCAACACAAATAAAATATGATCTAAAGCCTCTTTATTTACTATATGTTCATAGCCAATTAAAAACCAAGTCTTGAATTCTTCCATATAATAGAATAATTTTAACAAGAATAATGAAATTTTAAATTATATAAAAACATAGATGTTAAGTTATATTCTTTTTTTTTCTCTTCACCCGCTTTATGTTAGTGTAACAGACTTAGTTTTTGATAGAGACGAACAATCTATTCAAATTACGAAAAAAATATTTTTTGATGATTTAGAACTTGCGCTTAGAACGGAAAACAAAAATCAAACATTTGATATTCTTCAATCAAACCAAGATCTTATAAACTCTTATATTGAAACATATCTAAAAAAAAATATGTTCATTAAAGTAAATAACAAAGATGTTAAAATTAACTACCTAGGGCACGAGTATACCAACGGATTAATTCACTGTTATCTTGAAATTCTAAACATTAGCAACCTAGTTTCTGTTGAAATAAAAGACATAACATTATTTAATTATTTTGATGGACAAGAAAATTTAATTTACTTTGATATAAAGGATGAACGTTTTACAATAAGACTAAAAAACACCATCCCATCTAAAAAAATTATATTATAAACACCAAAAACCCCTTGTATGAAAAATCTATTTATTTTAACCCTAACCCTAACCCTAACCCTAACCCTAACCCTTTTTAGTTTACCTGCTTTATCTCAACTCCCTTCTTTAGAAGCATTTACAAATGACCTAGAAAAGACAGAAGGGTTTTTAAATTATTATTGGGATGAATATAAAGGAAAGGTATACTTAGAAGTCAATAATATAAATAAAGAATTTATTTACGTCAACTATTTATCCGCGGGAATAGGATCAAACGACATAGGATTAGATCGTGGTCAGATTGGAGGAACTAAAATTATAAAATTTATGAAGATGGGACCAAAAATTTTAATGATTCAGCCTAATTATAAGTTTAGGGCTATATCGAATAATGAAGAAGAAATAAAATCTGTAAAAGACGCGTTTGCTCAATCGGTTATAAAAGGGTTTGAGATTAAAGCCCAATCTCGGAATAACTTTATTATTGAAATAACCGATTTTCTTACCAGAGATTCACACGGAATTTCTTCAAGGCTTTCCAGACAAAAACAAGGGTCTTTTAAAATAGACAAGTCCAGTTCTTCTATTGACAAGATCAATTCAAAAAACTTTCCACTTAATACCGAACTCGAATCATTATTGACTTTTCAAGGTGAGGCTAATGGAAGGTGGCTTAATTCAGTAATACCTAACCCAAAAACCTTTTCAGTTAGGACAAGACATTCATTTATTGCATTGCCAGACGACGGCTATACACCAAGAAATTTCGATCCAAGATCTGGCTATGGAGCAATGACATTTTATGATTACGCAAGTCCTATTGAAGATAATTTAGAAAAAAAATATATCCGTAGACATAGACTGCAAAAGAAATATCCCAATCAAGAAGTTAGTGAACCAGTAAAACCAATAATTTATTATTTAGACAGAGGTGTTCCAGAACCGGTTAGGTCAGCTTTGATTGAGGGGGCTTCTTGGTGGAATGAAGCATTTGATGAAGCAGGATTCAAAAATGCATTTCAAATAAAAGTTTTACCAAAAGGAGCTGACATGTTGGATGTAAGATATAATGTTATCCAGTGGGTTCATAGATCAACAAGAGGCTGGTCATACGGGTCGTCTGTAGTAGATCCTAGGACAGGAGAAATTATTAAAGGACACGTTTCTCTTGGTTCTTTGAGGGTCAGGCAAGACTATTTAATAGCTGAAGGATTACTTCGGCCTTATAGCTTATCTCAAGAAAAAGATTTAATGAAAGAAATGGCCATAAAACGACTAAAGCAACTTTCTGCTCATGAAGTTGGCCATACTTTAGGCCTATCTCACAACTATATTTCTAGTGCTAGAAATAGAAAATCAGTAATGGACTACCCTCACCCACTAATTAAGATAGAAAACAGAAAAATTGATTTGTCTGATTCATATGATCATGGCATTGGGTCTTGGGATAAACTTGCAATTAATTGGGGCTATCGAGAATTTGAATCTGATGAAAAAAAATCATTAAATAAAATAATTTTAGACGGATACACTAAAGACATATACTTCATTACAGACCAAGATTCAAGACCAGCTAGCAGCGCTCATCCTAGAGCTCACTTATGGGATAATGGTTTTGATGCAGCTGAAGAATTAACTAGGATTTTAAATATAAGGAGATATATTTTAGATAATTTTTTAGACAATGCAATTAAACAAGGTGAACCAATGTCTAGTATTGAAGAAGCGCTTGTGCCTATGTATTTGTTGCATAGATATCAAATTGAAGCAGCATCCAAAGTAGTTGGGGGCCTAGAATACAATTATGCTCTTAAAGGCGATGGTCAGTTGGTTACTAAACTGATTCCAATCAAACAACAAGAAAAAGCATTAAAATCACTATTAAATTCTATAAATTCTAAAAACCTATCTCTTTCTGAATCTTTAATTAAGCTAATTCCTCCTAGAGCATTCGGATATCCAAGAACTAGAGAAACATTTAAATCTAGAAGTGGACTAACGTTTGATTATCTGTCTGCAGCAGAAACAGCAACTCAATTAACTCTAAGAATGATTTTGAACCCAGAGAGAGCCTCAAGGCTTGTTATGTTAAAAGCGAGAGACAACAAACAACCAGGGCTATCATATGTTTTAAAGGAGTTAGTTAGAAACACCATTTTAGAACAAAAACAACCTGAGAATTCTATGGAAAAAGAAATTAAAAAAATGGTTAATTATTCAGTGTTGAATCATCTTTTTAAATTGGCTAAAAATAAAAAATCACACGAAGAAGTTAACGCCATAACATTTTCTATACTTGAAAATTTGCTTCAACAAATAAAAAACAAAGATTCAAGACATTATGCTTATCTTTCCATGAAGATTCGAAATTTTTTGGATGGAGATGTTCAAATGCTGATTCCAAATCAAATTACTTCACCTGACGGATCTCCAATTGGTATGCAGCAAGATGATTTTTTTGAGTGCGGAAGTGAATTATAGTTTTTTGTCATGGAGAGCCATGCCTGTTCCGTCTATAATGATTTTTCCAGACTTTTTGTCAATAATTTGGGTTTTAAAAAAACCAAGATGTTTTTTTTTTAAAACTTTTATTAGTTCGATGTAAACAATATATTTTGTTTCAGGAAAAACTGGTTTTTTAAAACTATAATTTTGACTAACATGTATAGTTCCTTCTCCAGGAAATTTTGTTCCCATTATTTTAGCCATAGCCGTTACTGTAAACAAGCCATGAACAATTGGTTTTTTAAATCGCGTTTTCGAAGCGTAAAAAGCATCTATATGTAAAGGATTTTTATCTCCAGTCAGCTCTGCAAATTGATTAACTTGATTTTGAGATATAGTAAACTCTTCTTTTATATAATCTCCTATTTTTAATTTCATTTTATTTATTGTTCAACTGTGTTAAACTAATGTTCTTTATTGCAATTTGAGAAGGCTTAATCGAAGCTAGTATTGTAATAATAAACACCAATGTTATTACCATAATTATATCAGTCGTATAAACTTCGACAGGATAATATTCTATTATTGCCGTGTCCATTCCTAACGGAACTAAACCAAATCTATCTTGTACAAAACAAATTAACATACCAAGCACGGCGCCAATCGATACACCTAAAAAAGAAATTATAAACCCTTCATAAAGGAAAATTTTTTTAATTAAATTTTCATTAATTCCTAAAGAGTTTAGAATAGCTAAATCTTTTTTCTTATCTAAAGCTAACATGCTTAAGACAAAAAAGATATTGAAGGAAGATATAATCAAGATAAAACCAAAAATAATAAAAACAATTAGTTTTTCAGTTTTTAGGATTTTATATAAATCAGCATGTTGTTCTTCTATAGTTAAAACAGAGTATTGGTTACCGATAGTGTTTTGAATTTCTTGTTCTATTTCTTCGATTTTTTCTGTTTCATCTATTTTTAATTCTATAGCTGTTATTTGCGTTTTTTTATCAAACAGTTTTTTGGCGAAATTCAGTGAAGAAATTATATAGTTGTTATCTAATTGTTGTTCTATAGCAAAAACCCCTGAGGCTCTAACCTGTAGTTGGTTGAAAGGATTTTTTTGTATTTTTCCTGGGAGAAAGGAAAAATTTGGTGAAATAGAATAGAGGGTTATGTTATTAAAATTATCTTTAATGTTGAGGGATATTTTATATTTAACACCTCTTCCTATAACTACATATTCCATCTCTTTTTTTGAAAGAATAAAAGAACCTTCTACTATATTTTTTTCTAATCTGTTCTCTCTATGAAAAGAAGAATCTACACCTTTTAGATAAATTGGGATTTCCGAATTGTTATAACTTACTAGAGCTCTATCTTCTATTACTTTACTTAAAACATTAATTCCGTCTATGTTATTTATTTTATCAGTTAACACATCAGAATCATCAAAATATTTTGAATGATTTGAAACTATTTTTATTTCAGGGTCAAAATTTCCATATAAAGACTTCAACAAAGTTTCTAATCCATTAAAGACCGATAAAACTATTATTAAAGCAGACGTTCCTATCACAACACCCAAAAACGCCGTTATGCTTAAAAGATTTATAAAAGTTTTTTTTTTTGACAGAAAATATCGCTTGGCTATAAACAGAGACAGGTTCATTTTTTCTTAACCTTTGGGATTTTTAATTCATCAATGATTTGTTCTAATCTAGAAGCTTTTTGTTCGGTGTAGTCTAAAATTAATTCGATTTCAGGAATTTTTCTTACTTGATGACGTATTTTATTACCTAAAAAGCCTCTAATTTTTGTTTTGTTTTTTTCAATAATTTTAAAATTTTCATCTTGCGTTTTTTCTTTCAAAAAACTCAAATAAACTTTAGCTAAACTCATATTAGACGAAACTTTTACACCCATAATGGTTACAAAATTATTTTTAATCAAATTTTTACCTTCAATTATTAAATATTGATTTAAAACGTTATGGATTAAACTTTCATACTTTTCCAATCTTTTTGTTTGCATAACAACCCATCAACAATTTATTTTCAGAACCCTATTTAAATGTCTTCCTCCTTCAAACTCATTATCTAAATATTTGTTTAACATAATTATTATTGAATTAAATGAAACAAATCTTGCAGGGAAGCAAATAATGTTGGCATTATTATGAGTTTTTGCTAAAGACGCTATTTTATCATCCCAACATACCGCCGCTCTTACGTTCTTATGCTTATTAGCTGCCATAGCAACACCGTTAGCGCTTCCACACACTAAAACCCCAAAGTCAACCTTTTTTTCTTTTACAGCTGTTGCTACTAAATGTGAGAATTCAGGATAATCACAAGACTGATTATTGTTTGGACCATAGTCAATAACATCAAAATTTTTCTTTTTTAAATAGTGTATTATTTTTTGCTTATATTCAAACCCAGCATGATCACCACCTAATGCAATTTTCATTTTTCTACATTTTTTATCCTACCAGAAATGTATATACTTATTTGATATAAACCAATTAAAGGAATAGCTAAAATAATTTGACTAAAGGGATCAGGGGGGGTTAGCATTGCTCCAAAAATTAATATTATGACGATTGCATGTTTTCTGTATTTTCTTAAGATCGTTTGATTTATAACACCTGATTTAGTTAAAAAATAAATAACTACGGGTAATTGAAATAATAGGCCAGACGCTAGTACTAAAGTAGAAACCGTTGAAACATATGATATAATATCAAACTCATTTAATATGGAGGGGTCTATTTGATAATTTGCTAAGAAATTTATGGATATTGGAGTAAGAATAAAATAACCGAATAATATTCCTATAAAAAACAAAAAAGACACATAAAAAGTTGCCCCTCTTGCGACCTTTTTTTCATTAGGATATAATCCCGGAGTAATAAACTTCCAAAACTCCCAAAAAGCATATGGAAAAGCACAAATTATTCCTATTACAAAAGAAGAAGAAATATGCATCATAAATTGTCCTGCCATTTGTCTGCTTTGTATTATAAAAGGAAGCTTTTCAATACAGAAAGCTTTTATGTTAATTAATTTTCCAATGTCACAAAATACAAGATATGTCCAAAAATCACTTTTTGAGGGGCCTAAAATTATTATTCCAAACACTACACTTTTAGAGAAAAAAGCAATCAGTGAAAAGAAAACTATTGCTAATAAAGAACGAATAATATGCCACCTCAACTCTTCTAAGTGATCTAAGAAAGACATTTCTTTTTCCTTTTTCATTAGTGTAGTGGATAGTTTTTCATCCAAGAGTTTATTCTTTTTTTAACTTCAACAATTTTTATTGTATTATTTCTGTTACTTAAAACAACATCAATAAATTCAGTAATTTTTTCCATATCTTTTTCTTTTAATCCACGAGTTGTAATAGCTGCCGTACCTAGTCTAATTCCAGAAGTGATAAAAGGAGATTCTTTATCAAAAGGCACCATGTTTTTATTAATGGTTATATCTGCTTCTCCTAATATGTTTTCTGCCGTTTTGCCGGATATGTTTTTATTACTTAGGTCAATCAGCATTAAATGATTATCGGTTCCATTTGAGATGACATTATAACCTTTGTTAATAAACGCTTGAGCCATCACGGTTGCGTTTTTTTTCACCTGAAAAATATACTTCATAAAATTTTCAGATAAAGCTTCTTTAAATGCGATGGCTTTAGCGGCGATAATATGTTCTAAAGGTCCTCCTTGTGTTCCTGGAAAAACTGCAGAGTCTATTACATTAGACAATCTTCTTATTTTACCTTTTCCTGTTTTTAAACCCAAAGGATTATCATAATCATCTCTCATCATTATAATTCCACCCCTAGGCCCCCTCAAAGTTTTATGGGTAGTGGAAGTTATCACATGACAATATTTTAATGGATCTTTTAATAGTCCACGAGCTATTAATCCAGCAGGATGTGCTATATCAGCTAAAACAAAAGCATCAACTAAATTAGCAACGTTCCTTATTCTTTTATAATCCCAATCTCTACTATAAGCGGAAGCTCCGCAGATAATTAATTTAGGCTTTTCTTTTACAGTTATTTTTTCTAATTGATCATAATTAATTAACCCACTCTTTTTTTCAACACCATAGAAAAAAGGAGAATATAATTTTCCGGAAAAATTGACAGGAGAACCATGGGTTAAATGACCGCCATGAGCTAAATCAAAACCTAAAATTTTATCCCCAGGCTTTAAAAGAGCTAACATTACTGCAGCGTTTGCTTGGGACCCTGAATGAGGTTGAACGTTTACCCAACTTGCTTCAAAAAGTTTTTTTAATCTTTCTCTAGCTATATTTTCAATTTCATCGACAATTTCACAGCCCCCATAATATCTTTTTCCTGGTAATCCTTCAGCATATTTATTAGTTAAAACACTACCAGAAGCCAACATTACATCAGATGAGGTAAAGTTTTCTGAAGCAATTAATTCGATTCCTAATGTTTGTCTCTGTTTTTCTTTTTCTATATATTCAAAAACTAAATTATCTTTTGTCATTGTTTTTATTTTAAAGTAAAATAGTGAGATTTAGGATTAATCTTTACATTTGTTTTTTTAATTTATAAATCTAATGAACATTGAAGAATTACGTAGCGAAATAGACAAAATTGATAATAAAATCATTCATCTTTTAAATAAAAGAATGAGTTTTGTTAATGAGGTGGGAGAGATAAAAAAAAAAAATCAAGAACCTATTTATCGACCCGAAAGGGAAAAGGCCATCATTGGCAGATTATCTGAGGAATCTAAAGGAAAATTAACCCCTCAGGGAATAAAATCAATTTTTCAGGAAATTTTTGCAGTTGCTAGAAATTTGGAATCTGATGATAAAATTTCATATCTGGGTCCAGAAGGCAGCTTTACACATCAAGCAGCTGAAAGCAATTTTGGCTCCTTTAGTTCTTATATTCCGTTGAATTCTATTAAAGCTGTATTTGAATCTTTAGAAACAAATAAATCAAAATTTGGTGTAATCCCGTTAGAAAACAATCAAGAAGGAATTGTTCAAGAAACAATAGATTTCTTAGGATCAAGTGATTTAAGTATTGTGGCTGAAATGTCATTATCTATTAGTTTTGTATTTGCTTCTAAAGAAAAAAAAATTAGAGAGGTTGAAAAAATATACTCTAAAGACATAGCTTTTAAACAATGCAAGAATTTTATTGAAGAATATTTTGAAGAGACTATTCAGCTGGTTCCTGTGGGAAGTACCAGTAGAGCTGTATCTATGGCTAACAAAAATAAAAATTCTGCAGCTATATGCTCACGTATAGCAGCAGTAGAAAAAGGGCTCCCTGTTCTTTATGATAAGATTGAAAATTCATCAAAAAATCATACTAGGTTTATAGTCTTATCTAAAAATCATTCCAACAAAAAATCTGGTAATGACAAAACTTCTGTTTTAGTTCAGCTACCAGACGGACATGGAGTGTTGGCAAATTTTTTGCAAGAATTTCATAATGCTAAAATTAATTTAACCAAACTTGAAAGTAGACCAGCAAGACAAGGAACAGATTTTAAATATGTTTTTTATATTGACTTTGAAGGGCATTATTTAGATAATAACTTTCAAATTATTTTGAAAAGATATGAAGAAAACATAAAAATTCTAGGCAGCTACGTGAGGTTGATTTAATCTTTTTGTCCTATTGTATATTTTTTCCATTTTGAAAGCAGGGTCTTAAAATCACGAGGAAGATTAGATTCAAAAAAAACATATTGTTGAGATTTTGGGTGTATAAACCCCAAAGACTTTGCATGGAGAGCTTGTCTTGGAAGAATTTTAAAACAGTTTTCTACAAACTTTTTATATTTAGAAAAAACAGTTCCTTTAACAATATTATCACCCCCATACATTTTATCATTAAATATTGGATTTCCTATATATTTCATGTGTGCTCTGATTTGATGTGTTCTCCCTGTTTCTAAATGACATTCTATCAATGAAACATAAAAGAAAGACTCAATAACTTTATAGTGAGTGACAGCTTTTCTTCCAAAATCGTTTTTAGGATAAGCTGTTATTAGTCTTCTATCTTTTATTGATCTTCCTAAGTTTACATCTATTGTTCCATGATTTTTTTCTAACTCACCCCATACTATTGCTACATATTTACGTTTAATCGTATGGTCAAAAAATTGTTTAGCAAGTGACATCATAGAGTTCTCGCTTTTAGCTATAACCAACAATCCAGATGTATCTTTGTCAATTCTATGAACTAAGCCAGGCCGCCCCACATTATTTGGCATTTCCGGTAAATGATTAAAATAAAACACCAAAGCATTTACCAAAGTACCGGTCCAATTATTATACGATGGGTGCACTACCATTCCGGCTGGTTTGTTGACGATTAATATTTCTTTATCTTCATGCTGAATGTTTAATTCTATTTTTTCAGGAACTATTTTATCATTTCTTGGTGGGTTTGGCAATGAAACGATTATTGTATCTAAAGGCTTTACTTTATAATTTTGTTTAATAGCTATTTCATTTACTTTAACAAAACCATTTTTTATTCCATCTTGAATTTTTTTTCTAGATGTTCCTTGTAGTTTATCAATAAGATATTTATCTATTCTTAATAAGGACTGTTGTTTGTCTACTATAATATTATGGTGCTCATATAACCCTTCAACCTCATTTTGTTTTTTTTTATAAGGAGTCATAAGATAATAATATTTGTTTTATTAAAAAGCAAGAATTTTTTTAAGTAAAAATATACTCATAAGCTTCTTGAATTCTTTTAAAAGAAGAAACAGTTATTTTTCTTTTTGTTGATTGCGTCTCAATTTTATTATAATACGGCACTATGATTTCTTTAAAACCAAGCTTTTCGGCTTCTAAAATTCTTCCTTCAATTCTACTTATAGCTCTTATTTCTCCGTTTAATCCAATTTCTCCAGAAAAACATATTTTGTTATCGATAGGCTTTTCTTCATAAGATGAAATAATTGAAAAACACATAGACAAATCGCCCCCTGGGTCATCAATTTTTAATCCACCTGCTACGTTGATAAAAACATCCTGAGAATTAACTTTTAAACCAATTCTTTTTTCTAATACAGCCAATATCATATTAAACCTCTTAATATTATAACCATTACAATTTCTTTGCGAAGTACCATAGTTTGCCGTACTAACTAAAGATTGTATTTCTAAGATAAGAGGCCTATTGCCTTCAACCACATTTCCTATACATACTCCACTTAAATTATTTTCTTTTTGAGACATTAGAATTTCTGACGGGTTTGATACTTCTCTTAATCCTGATTCTACCATTTCATAGATTCCAAGTGCATTAGTTGGTCCAAACCTATTTTTTTGAGTTCTTAATAATCTATAAGCTAAGTTTTTATCTCCTTCAAATAAAACTACTACATCTACCATATGCTCAAGAACTTTTGGACCTGCTATTATTCCATCTTTTGTAATGTGTCCAACAAGAAAAACAGTTTTTTTATTTTCTTTTGCATATTTCATTAGCTCAAAAGAACATTCCTTGATTTGAGAAATAGAACCAGGAGTCGATTCAATATTATCAGTGCTTAAAGTTTGAATGGAATCGATAATTAATATATTAGGATCCAGTTTTTTACTTGATAAAAACAGAGATTCTAAGTTTGTTTCCGAGTAGATAAAACAATTTTTATTATTACCCCCTATTCTTTCAGCTCTAATTTTAATTTGTTCTTTACTCTCTTCTCCAGACACATATAATGTTTTAAAATCTTTTAAAGCTAAAACAAATTGTAGCATCAAAGTTGATTTTCCAATTCCTGGCTCACCACCAATTAGAATAACTGAGCCAGGGACAATTCCGCCACCAAGAACCCTGTTAAGCTCTTCATCTTTTGTAGTAATTCTGGATTTTTGTTCACTAGAGACATCGTTGAGATTAATAGGTTGGTTTTCTTTGATGTTATTTTTCCAAATCTCTTGTGTTCTTTTTTTTTCTTTTATAATTTCTTCTATATAACTATTCCAACTATCACATTTTGAACACTTTCCCATCCATTTTGGGGAAACAGAACCGCAGTGTTGACATACGTATTGAGTTGTTGTTTTAGCCATTTTTTTTTAACTTATAATTGAATTTTAATTTAATGAATTATAAAAACGAACACAAAGATATTCCAGGGAATCCTTCAGCGGTAAAATCAAGTAAATATAAATTTAATGATAGAATAAAAAATTCTAAACTAAAGGTTTTATCAGATAATGATTGGGATTTTTGGATACATAATGGTTATGTTGTGATTAAAAATGCAGTTTCAAAACGCCAAGCAATTCAAACAGGCAAATTTTTGTGGGAATTTGAAGAGAAAGATCCATTAGATTCAAAATCGTGGTTTTCAAAACCTAGAGCTGAAATGGAAATGAAAGAACTAGTTGGAACAGGAATGGTTGAAGCATATAACAATCAAACTTTATGGGATAACAGGCAGGAGAAAAACATATACAATGCTTTTGTTGATATTTGGGGAACATCAAAGTTATGGGTCACCATTGACAGAGCAAATCTAAATTTTCCTTTAAACACATATAATGAAAACAAAGGCTTTATTCATTGGGATTACGATCCTGACACAAAGCCCGTTAATGTTCAAGGAGTTTTGGCTTTATCAGACCAAACGGATCAAAATATGGGCGGATTTCAGTGCATCCCTAGATTGTTTAGAGAATATGATTCTTGGAAACTATCACAACCGAAAGACAGAAATAAATTCCGGCCTGACATTTCAAGTTTTGAAACCGATATTGTAAAAGTTCCTCTATTGATGGGAGATCTATTAATTTTTAATAGTTTGTTACCGCACGGAATTAGACCTAATTTATCAAAGGACAAAATTCGGATTGCCCAATATATTTCTATGTTTCCTGCAGAAGAAGAAAATGATGCTTTAAAATCATGGAGAGTCAAATCATGGTCAGAAAGAATAGCCCCTGAAGGGTATGCTTTTCCTGGTGATCCAAGAAAATGGGAGCAAAATAAATATAAAAGAGCCAGATTAAATGAGTTAGGTAAAAAATTATTAGGCCTTAATTCCTGGTAATTTTTTTGAGTTATTCCAATATATATTCATTTCTTCTAAGCTCATTTTTTTTAATTCTTTCCCATCTTTTTTTATCTCTGACTCCAAGAAATTAAATCTTTTTTTAAATTTTTTATTTGTTAACTCCAACGCTTCTTCAGGATCAATGTTTATAAATCTAGCATAATTGATAACAGAAAACATAAGATCCCCAAGTTCTTCTTTAATTTTTCTTTTTGAAGTTTCTTCTTGTAGTTCTTTTAGCTCTTCTTTAATTTTTTCTATAACCTGATTGCTGTTCTCCCAGTCAAAACCAATATTTTTTACTTTCTTTTGTATTATCATAGCTTTTGTTAGAGGGGGTAATGATTTTGGAACTCCATCTAAAACACGCTTTCTCCCTTTTTCTTTTAGTTTTAAATTTTCCCAATTTTGTCTTACTTGTTTTTCATTGAGGACCTCTTTTTTATTATATATATGAGGGTGTCTGGCGATTAATTTTTTACACAGTTTCATTATTATACTTTCTAATGTAAATAGTTTTTTTTCTGATCCAATTTTGGCATATAATATTATATGCAACAACAAATCTCCTAATTCATCTTCAATCTTTTTATTATTATTTTTAAGTATGGCCTCTGACAACTCATAAACTTCTTCAATACTTAAATGCCTTAGACTATTTATTGTTTGTTTTTTATCCCAAGGGCATTTTTCTCTGAGTTCACTTATAATTTTAACAAGGTTTTTAAATAAATGTATATAGTTGTTTTTTTGATTTTTCATTTTATTTTCTTTTGAAAAAACATCTTTATATCTAAAGATAAAAAGTTGTTTTGGTAACTTTGCGAATATTTAATTATTATGACCACAATATTATTATCAATTTTCTTTTTCGGACTTTTTATAGCAGCTCTATCCTTTAGAATAATTTTTTTGAAAGGAGGAGAATTTAAAGGGACTTGTGCTTCACAAAATCCTTATTTAAATTCAGACGGAGAGTCTTGTTCTTATTGTGGAAAAATAGTTAAACCCGGTCAGAAATGTAATAAAAACTGATAATTAATGGTTCTAGTAAAGTCTATTTCAGGGATCAGAGGAACATTGGAAAATGTTCCTGGACAATCATTATCTAACGAAGACATTTTACAAATAGTTTTGTCCTATATTAAAGAAGTGGTAAACATTTCAACACAAAACACTGTTATTATTGGAAGAGATGCTAGGCCTTCTGGAAAACGAATCAATAAATTAATTGTAAAAATACTTTTACAGAATGGTGTTAATGTAATTGATTTGGGGTTAGCAACAGCCCCTACCATAGGAATATATGTTAAAAACCATTTAGCATCGGGAGGTATTATTGTTTCTGCAAGTCATAATACTATAGAATGGAACGCGCTCAAGCTTTTAAATAATGAAGGGGAGTTTTTAAATAAAGAAATAGCTGAAAAAATAATTAATTCCAAGAATAAAAATTATAATGTTGTAGAAAAACAAGGAGAATACAGATTTGAAGAACATGCTTTACAAGAACATATAGATAAAATTTTAGCTTTAGATATTGTAAATATAAACTCTATAAAATCTCAACATTATAATGTAATTGTTGATGGGATTAATTCTGTTGGAGGAATTGCTGTACCAAAGCTTTTGAATAAATTAGGTGTAAAAAATATTTATCAACTTAATTGTAATCCTAACGGTGCTTTTGCACATAACCCGGAACCTCTTCCGGAAAACATAATGCAAATAAGAAATATTATGCAAAAACAAAACTATGATTTTGGAATCGTAGTTGATCCTGATGTAGATAGGTTATGCTTTTTAGACAATACAGGCACTCCTGTTGGTGAAGAGTATACACTTGTTTTAGCCGCAAAACATGTTTTAGAAAAACAAAACAAAAAAACAACCTGTTCAAACCTTTCTTCAACAATGGCATTAAGAAAAATTACAGAATCTTTAGGGGGTCAATATTGTGCTTCTGCTGTTGGTGAAATAAATGTAGTTGAAAAAATGAAACAATGTAATGCGGTAATTGGAGGAGAGGGCAATGGTGGCGTTATTTATCCCGAGACTCATTATGGTAGAGATGCTTTAGTGGGAATAGCTATTATTCTTTCATTATTATCAGAAAAAAACATCTCTTTATTACAAATTAAAAAACAAATGCCTCAATATTTTATTTCAAAAAATAAAGTTATTTTCGACAAGGATTTTGAATTAATAGTTAATAAATTAAAAAAAGAATATGTTCATTATAACATAATTACTATAGATGGAATTAAAGCTGAAAGAGACGAAGAGTGGTTTCATGTTCGTAAATCCAACACGGAACCCATTGTAAGAATTTACGCAGAAGCTTCATCGCTAGATGCTGCTGGTTTGTTAGCTAAAGAAGTTCTAGACAAGATTAAAACTATATAAGCAAATGAATATTTATTTTGATAATGCTGCTACTACTCAATTAGATAAACGTGTTTTAGATACAATGATTCCATTTATGATTGATAATTATGGAAACCCATCCTCTATTCATAAGCATGGAAGAGAAGTTAAATCTGCTATTGAAAACTCTAGAAGCAAGATTGCTGATATTTTGGGAGCGAGACCAAACGAAATCTTTTTTACATCAGGAGGAACGGAAGCAAATAACACATTTTTGATAAATACAGTATTGGAAAAGAAAACCTCAATCGCTATTACATCTAAAATCGAACATCATGCAGTATTACTTGCTTTAGAGGAGTTAGAAAAAAGAAAGTTATTAAAAATCCTCTATGTGAATCTAGATTCTCAAGGACATATTGATTATAAGCATTTAGAACAATTACTTATTAATAATCCTGAGTCACTTGTTAGTTTAATGCACGGTAATAATGAAATAGGTAACCTTACAGATATAGAAAGGATAGGAGATCTTTGCAAAAAAACTAAATCTATTTTTCACTCAGATACCGTACAAACTATTGGGCATTTTAATCATAATCTTTCTAACAATAATATACAGTCTATTGTAGGGTCGGCTCATAAGTTCCACGGACCCAAAGGAATCGGTTTTTTATATATCAATAGTGATTATACAATTCCACCATATATAATGGGAGGAGCTCAAGAAAGAAATATGAGAGGGGGAACAGAAAACGTTTCTGGTATTATTGGTCTTTCTAAAGCTCTTGAATTAGCAACCCTCGAAATGAAAGAAACTAAAAAACATATAATAATGTTAAAATCCAGGATGATTAACTTATTAAACAATAATTTAGATCAAGTTTTATTCAACGGTGATTCTAGTAGTATGACTAATAGTTTATACCATGTATTGAACATAGCTATACCAAAAATAGAAGACAAACAAATGTTTCTTTTTAATTTAGACATTAATAAAATTTCTGTTTCAGCTGGGAGTGCGTGTTCTAGCGGGTCACAAAAAAATTCGCATGTCATTGATGAGTTAAAGCTGGATGAAGATTATAGTCCCGTTAGATTATCTTTTAGTAAACTAAACACAACAGAAGAAGTTGATTATGTAGTTGATAAAATTGTTGAACTCCATAAAATAAGCTAAGGTGTAGCTAAAAAGATTATATAACCATATAATCCATATCTTATAAACCTTGATAGTGCAAACAAAAAATATTTTTTATGATCATATCCAATAGCTCCAATTACTGCGCTGGTTCCAGAAAAAGGCAATGGAGTCAAAGCAGCAACAATTATTGCAATACCTCCATATATATTTATTTTCCTTTCATATCTGCCTATGATATATTTTTTCATTAAATGATAAAGTGTTGTTTCGTGTAAGTATTTTCCAAAAAGAAAAGCAAATATTCCTGCAAAATATGAAATGGTAGATAATGCTAAAATCAAAAAAGGATACATTTCAGGGCCTTTATGATTTAAAATCCAAATCATAAAAAATTCAGGAGGGATGATTCCAAAAATAATTTCTGAGAAAAAAAACACAACAAATACAAAAGCGGTAGATAAATCTTCCAAATAGTTAATAGCGGCAAGATTTTCAATGTCAACGTAATCAATAAAAAATCTATAAGCAATAAGCAGAAAAGTAAGAAGGACGAGACCTTTAGCAAGATTTATTAAAAAAAACTTCAATTTAACCTTATCTGACTTCTTCATTTTGTTAATTTTCTTTTAAAGATATACTTCATTAAAATAATAATGTTTATATATATAAACTAAGAATAATTATTTTTGTTTCATTATGCGTAAAGAGTTATTAATTGCTGAAAGCATATCTAAACAATACAGATCTAAAACTGTAGTAAATTCTGTTTCACTAACAGTTAAACAAGGTGAGATAGTAGGGCTTCTTGGGCCTAACGGAGCAGGAAAAACAACATCATTTTATATAATTGTTGGTTTAATCCAACCAAATGGAGGAAAAATCTATTTAGGTAAAAAAAACATAACTTCTCTTCCTATGTTCAAAAGAGCTCAAAAGGGCATTGGATATTTAGCACAAGAAGCATCAGTTTTTAGAAACCTTTCCGTTGAAGATAACTTATATGCAGTATTAGAGTCATTAAATTTCTCTAAACAAGAACAAATACGTCGAGCAGAAAAATTAATTAATGAATTTGGATTGCAAGAAGTTAGAAAGAATTTAGGACGAATTCTGTCTGGAGGAGAGAGAAGAAGAACAGAAATTGCCAGAGCTTTAGCCACAGAACCTAAATTTTTATTGTTGGATGAACCTTTTGCAGGTGTTGATCCGGTAGCTGTTGAGGAGATTCAAAATATAATTGCAGCTTTAAAAAAGAAAAATATTGGCATTCTTATTACAGATCATAATGTCAATGAAACTCTATCCATAACTGACAGAGCATACTTAATGTTTGAAGGGAGACTGCTTAAGTCTGGTTCTGCTGAAGAATTGTCTTCTGATCCTCAGGTTAGAAAAATCTATTTGGGACAAAACTTCGAATTAAAAAGGAAAATTTAACAATGTCTTTAATCGATAATGTCATTGGTTTTCAATTAAAAAGACGAATTCCAAAAATAAATGCTGTATGTGACAATCCTATAAGCACCCAAAAAAAAATTTTAATAAAACTCTTAAAATCAGCAAAAAATACCTTTTATGGAACAAAATATAATTTTAGTCAAATAACTAGCTACAATTCTTTTTCTTCAAAAGTTCCTGCGGTATCCTATGAGGAGTTTTATCCAATCCTTTCTTTAATTCTTAAAGGGAAAAAAAATGTTTCTTGGCCTGGTAGAATAAAATGGTTTGCAAAATCTTCAGGAACTACAAATGATAAAAGCAAATATATTCCCGTTTCATCTGAAGCTTTAAAAGAAGGTCATTTTAAAGCAGGGAAAGATTTGTTATCTATTTATTTAAATAATTATAGCAATTCAAAACTTTTTACTGGAAAATCATTAGCTATAGGAGGCAGCAGACAAATTAATCCTCTAGATAATAATATGTTTACCGGAGATATTTCTGCTGTATTGTTAAAAAACTTACCTGTTTGGGCTCAAGGTCAAAGAACGCCCCCATTAGACATTGCTTTAATGGGTGACTGGGAAAAAAAAATAAAAAAGATGGCACAAATTACTTCTAAACAGAATGTAACTAATATTGTAGGCGTACCAACATGGACGGTGTTCTTAATTAAAAAAATTTTACAATTAAACAATTGTAAAAACATATTAGAAATATGGCCCAATTTAGAATTATTCATTCATGGCGCTGTTTCGTTTAAGCCCTATAGAGAATTATTCAAATCATTAATTCCTTCACATAAGATGAAATATTTGGAAACCTATAATGCTTCAGAAGGATTTTTTGCTTTTCAAGACCAAAGAAATTCAGAGGAAATGTTATTATTGTTAGCCCATGGTATTTATTATGAATTTCAAGAAACGAGCAAGAATTCAAAAAAAATTTTATCTTTAGAAACAGTCAAGTTAGGTGTAAACTATGCGTTAATTATTTCCACCAATTCTGGTTTGTGGAGATATAAAATTGGTGACACAATAGTATTTACATCATTAAATCCTTATAGAATTAAAATTTCAGGAAGAACAAAACATTTTATTAATGCATTTGGGGAAGAATTAATTGTTGAAAACGCTGAAATAGCAATTCAAAAAGCATCTTATCTCACAAATTCAACAATTTATAATTTTACTGCAGGCCCAAAATACATTTCAGGAAAAAGCAAGGGATATCACGAATGGATTATAGAATTTAGTGTTCCTCCTAAAAAATTGTCTACATTCAATAAATTATTAGATAAATTTTTAAAAGAACAAAACTCAGATTATGAAGCAAAAAGGCAAAAAGGCATAGCTCTTGGACGGCCCATAATACATTCAGTAAAACCTGGAACATTTGATAAATGGTTAAAAACAAAAAAAAAATTTGGTGGTCAAAATAAAATTCCTAGATTATCGAATAATAGAGAATATCTTGATGAAATATTATTAAAAAAATAAATCATATTTTTTCAATATAATCAAAAGTTGATAAAATTACCGGTTGGTTATCTATTACCGCTACATTGTGTTCAAAATGGGCGGAAGGTTTTTTGTCTTTAGTAACAATTGTCCACCCATCAAAAAGTTGTGTAACATCTTTTGTTCCCATATTTATCATTGGCTCAATTGCGACCACTAAACCATTTTTGATTTCAGGGCCACTATCTTTTTCTCCAAAATTAGGAACCTCAGGATCTTCATGAAGATCTTTCCCTAACCCATGCCCAACTAATTCTCTTACGACTCCGTATCCAAAACTCTCAGTATATTGTTGAATTGTAAAACTTACGTCGCCAATTTTATTTCCTACTTTTAATTTATCTATACCTAAGTATAAAGATTCTTTGGTGACTTTAAGCAACTTTTTAACTTCTTTAGATACTTCACCAACCTCAAATGTATATGCATGATCACCATAGAAATTGTTTTTTATAACTCCACAGTCAACAGAAATAATGTCCCCATTTCTAAGAGGGGTTTTATTGGGAACGCCATGAACCACCTGCTCATTAACAGAGACACATAGGGTATTTGGAAAACCATATAAACCTAAAAAACCAGGGTTTGCATTATGGTCTCTAATAAAGGTTTCAGCATATTGATCCAATTCTATTGGAGCTATTCCTGGTTGAATTAATTTATTGATTTCTCCAAGGGTTTTTGAAACCAACAAAGAACTTTCTTTTATTAACTCTATCTCATCAGGAGTTTTATAAATGATCATTTTATTGTAAAGAGTTATTAACCAATCATTTTATTTGGATCTACCCATTTATCGAAATCTTTTTCAGAAACAAGCTTTAATGATAAAGCAGCTTCTTTTAACGTCGTCCCTTCTTTATAAGCTGCTTTAGCAATCTTTGCAGCGTTTTCATACCCAATATGTGGATTCAGCGCTGTAACTAACATTAGTGAATTATGTAAATGTTTTTTAATTACCTTCATATTGGGCTTAATTCCTTGAGCACAATTGTTGTCAAATGAATTACATACATCTCCAAGCAATCTAGATGAATTCAAAACATTGTAAGCCATTAATGGCTTGAATACATTCAACTCAAAATGACCATTCATACCCCCAATTGTAGTTGCGATATCATTCCCGATGATTTGAGCACACACCATAGTTAAAGCTTCACATTGTGTAGGATTTACTTTTCCTGGCATAATAGAGGACCCAGGTTCATTAGCAGGAATTAGTATTTCACCTATGCCACTTCTGGGACCAGAAGACAACATTCTGATATCATTCCCTATTTTCATTAATGAAACCGCTAATTTTTTTAATGCCCCCGAAGAACCTATAGCAGCATCATTTGCAGCAAGCGCTTCAAATTTGTTTGGTGCCGAAATAAACTTATATCCTGTAATTTCAGAGATTTTCTTAGCTACAAGTTTAGAATACCCTTTAGGAGTATTTAATCCAGTTCCTACGGCTGTTCCACCAAGAGCTATTTCAGACAAATGAAGCAAGCTATGCTTTAATTCTTTAATGCCATTTTTTAATTGAGTAGCGTAACCACTAAACTCCATTCCTAATGATAATGGGGTTGCATCCATAAAATGCGTTCTTCCTATTTTCACAATATTTTTAAATTCTTCTGATTTCTTAGAAAAGGTTTTTTCAAGTTGGTACAAAGACGGTATTGTTAAACTATCAATTAAATGATACAGTGACATATTCATTGCTGTAGGAAAAGTATCATTTGAAGATTGTGATTTATTAACATCATCATTTGGGTGAATTTTTTTTATTTTATCTGTAAGTTTTCCTCCCATGATTTCATGAGCTCTATTTGCAATTACCTCGTTAACATTCATATTAGTTTGTGTGCCAGATCCCGTTTGCCAGACTACTAATGGAAAATGGTCCACTAATTTTCCATCCAAAATTTCTTCACAAACTAAACAAATCACCTCCATTTTTTCTTTGTCTAGAATACCTAATTCATGATTTGATTCTGCTGCTGCCATTTTAAGAACAGCAAAGCTTTCAATTATTTCCCAGGGCATTTTTTCAAAGCCTATATCGAAATTCATTAAAGACCTTTGAGTTTGAGCCCCCCAATATTTATCCAAAGGGACCTCAATAATTCCTATAGTATCTTTTTCTTTTCTTGTCTTCATTTTTGAAAAAATAATTACTACAAAAGTACACATAAATAATTTTTTATTATTGTTCTTAGACAGGATGTCACATATAATGTTTATTTCCATTGTATTTATAATTAAAATACATTTCATTTGTAGTTTAGAATTAATCTAAATAAAACATTATGAAAAATATTTTTTATTTAATCATTATACTTTTTGTTTTTTCATGTGTTCCTACAAAAACAGAGAACAATATTCAAGAAGTTAATCTCTATAGTCAAAGACATTACTCAGTTGATGAAATACAATATGCGAATTTTGAACAGGAAACAGGAATAAAAGTGAACGTTGTTAAAGCTAATGCAGATGAATTAATAGAAAGATTAAAAAATGAAGGCGAAAATTCTCCAGCAGACTTATTTATTACAGTTGATGCTGGAAAATTATATAAAGCAAGAAAAGCTGGTGTTTTACAAAAATTATCAACACCAACTATTGAAAGGAATATTAAATCTGAATTGAGAGATCCTGATGGGTTTTGGACACCTATAACTTACAGAGCACGAATTATTGTTTATAGCAAAGATAGGGTTAATCAATCAGAACTTAGCACATACGAAGACTTAATAAATCCTAAGTGGAAAGGTAGATTATTAGTTAGAACTTCATCAAACGCATATAATCAAGCTCTTATGTCTTCAATAGTTGCTAATCTTGGTTCTGATATTGCTACAGAATGGTCTTTAGGTATTGTATCAAATTTTGCAAGAGACCCAAAAGGCAGCGATAGAGATCAGGTAAAAGCTATTGCTGCTGGACAGGGTGATATTGCAATTGTAAACTCCTATTACATTGGTTTATTGTTATCATCTGATAAGGAAGAGGAGCTTAAAGCAGGAAATGCTGTTTCAGTTTTTTTTCCTAATCAAGGAGACAATGAAAGAGGAAGTCATATTAATGTTTCGGCTATTGGATTGACAAAAAATTCACCAAACAAAAAAAATGCTATTAAATTAATTGAGTACCTTACAAGTGAGGCAGCACAGAAAGTATTTGTAAATAATAGTTATGAATACCCTGTTAATGCTTCAGTAGAACCTTCAGAAATTGTTAAAAACTGGGGTGATTTTAAAACCGATAACCTGAATTTAAATACTTTAGGGAAATATAGGACTCAGGCAATTAAAATATTTGATAAAACCGGTTGGAAATAAATAGTAATTATTTTCTTATTGAAAACAAAAGATGGATAATAGGGAGTATAGCACTTGCTTTAATTTTATTATCCCCTATTTTTATACTCTTTTTTAATCTTTTTACTAGCGATAAAAGCACATTAATTTACCTATTTGAAACTGTGATATTTGATTATAGTTTTAACACACTATATTTAGTTTTAGTCACCTCTTTTTTTACTTTAATTTTAGGCGTAATTCCAGCGTGGTTTATTAGTAACTATAATTTTATAGGCAGAAAATTTTTTGATATATCACTTTATCTTCCTTTAGCTATTCCTTCCTATATAATGGGCTTTACCTATATTGATATATTGAGTTATACTGGACCAATCCAAAGTTTTTTAAGATCACACAGTATTTTTTTAGCTAATATTTTTAATCGAGATTATTTACAAATTGAAATTCTTGGAATCCTTCTGAGCTTAGCTTTGTATCCTTATGTTTATACAGTATCGAGAATTTCATTTAGTCTTGCAGGTTCTCATTATTTAAATATATCAAAAAATCTAGGTTTATCTACTTTCCAAACCTTTTATAAAGTTATTCTTCCACTATCAAGACCCGCAATTTTTTCTGGTCTTTTTTTAGTCATCATGGAGGTTTTAAATGAATATGGAGCTGTAAAATATTTTGGAATCAACACATATACTACAGGTATTTTTAGGTCTTGGTTTTCTTTAGGTGATGTGGAAGGAGCAATTCAATTGGCTTGCATACTTCTTACGTTAGTCTTAATATTATTTATTCTTGAAATAAATTCAAAAAAAAATTCAAAATTTTTTTACAGTAAAAACGCCCAAATTCAAAGATTAATTCCTCTAAACAAGAAATCTGATACTGCTATTATGATAACCTGTTCTGTTCCTTTTTTGTTTGGTTTTTTAATTCCCTTCACATTTATTTTTTATAATGCAATCCTAACTTTTTCTCAAACAGATTTTGCTAAACTTTTAACGCTAACGTGGAATACTGTTTACATTTCTTCTTTTGCATCAATTATAATAATTGTTATTGCCTTATTTTTCTTATTTGTAGAAAGAATATCCAAAACCAAAATATATTTATATATAAACAGCTTAATATCACTGGGGTACGCATTACCTGGAGCCGTTATTGGGCTAGGTTTAATTATTTTATTCAGCTCCTTTTCTTTAGTAGGTTCATTTTTTATATTGATTTTTGCTTATACAATTCGATTTTTAGCTGTTGCAAAATCACCTATTAAATCTAGCATTGAAAAACACCCAGAAACATTTGATGATACTGGTAAAAACCTTGGACTTAGTCCTTTAAGATTACTTAACAAAATACATTTGCCAATAAATAAATTTGCGCTTATTAGCGCATTTATTATCACATTTATTGATGTCATGAAAGAACTGCCTATCACTTTAATCCTTCGGCCGTTTAATTTTGATACACTTGCAACCAAAACTTATGAATTTGCCGTGGAAGAAATGATACCATTATCATCCATATATTCTCTTATTATTATTATAATAGGAAGTTTGATGTTATTATTTTTGAAAAACTTTATTGATAAACAACTCAATGTATCTTGAAATAAAAAACCTTGTTAAGCATTATGATAGTAAATTCCCTATCATCAAAGACCTTAGCTTTTCTGTAAAGAAAGGAGAATTGATTTCTTTTCTTGGAGAAAGTGGCTCTGGAAAAACAACTTTTTTAAAATGTATAGCTGGTCTAGAAAAAATTAACGGAGGATCAATTTCATTAAACTCGAATTACCTTAATAATAAGAGCATATTTATTAAACCTCAAGAAAGGAAAATCGGCTTTGTATTTCAGGATTACCCTTTGTTTCCACATCTAAATTTAAAAGAGAATATTATTTTTAATCTTAAAAAAAAATATTAAAAGAATTTTGATTATATATTAAAACTAACAAGACTCAAGTATCTTATTGATAGGTATCCGCATCAATTATCTGGAGGTGAACAACAACGAGCGTGTATTGCTAGAGCACTTATAAGAGAGCCGGAATTATTATTGCTCGATGAGCCATTTAGTAATTTAGATTCTACGATAAAAGAATCTATGAGAGAAGAAATTTATAAAATTATTAAAGAAACGAACACAACAACTATTCTGGTGACGCATGATATAAAAGACGCTATGAATATTTCTGATAGAATAATAGTTTTTAAAGCTGGAATTTTACAACAATATGATGATCCTGTTAAAATGTACTGTAAACCAGCAAATTGTTATTGTGCGGAGATTTTAGGAGACATGAATAAGTTATTTGTTGATAATAAAACTTATTATGTAAGGCCTGAAAAAGTTAAAATAGTAAAAAAATCAAAATATAAAGTTCATGTTGAGAAATGTTTTTTTCAAGGCAAAGAATATAAACTTAAAGGAAAACAAAAAAATGAAGTTTGGCATTTCTTTTCTTCGAATCCACTAAAAGAGAGGTCTGATATCTATGTAGAGTTTGGAAAAAAAGATTTAATTTATTTTGATCCTGTTTGTAAAAATTTTTTTAAATAAACTTTTAAAACGTTAATTCCTTTTTTAAAATCTCTCCATTTCTATTTACAGTAACTATTGTAGTATTTCCTTTTTCAAATTTAGAAAGAGCTTTCATGTACCCCATCATATCTTTTGTGTTATGTTCGCCGATTTTTATTACTATGTCTCCTTTTATCAGACCTGAAATTTGAGCCGGCTTATCTTCTGAAACTCCATCTATTCTCATACCCTCACCACCAAATAAATAATCGAGCATTACCCCAAGTGAAACTTTAAATCTAGGAACTTCTTGACTTTCATTTTTCGTTTTTTGAAATTTTAATTTTCCATTATCATCTAAGTCTGAAATAATAGTAAAAATATAATCAGATATCTTGTTCATTCCTTCAAAATTAATTTTGATATAATCATCTGAAGGTTTATGATAATCTTCATGTTGACCAGTAAAAAAATGCAGAACAGGGATGTCATTTAAATAAAAAGACGTATGATCAGATGGACCAACTCCAGAATCTTTTAAAGATAATTTAAATACTTTATTGTTTGAGTTAAGAGTTTGTTTAAAAATAGGAGAAGTTCCAACACCATACACAGCTAATGTAGAATCATTTCTTAATCTCCCTACCATATCCATGT
This sequence comes from uncultured Marinoscillum sp., assembly GCA_964646945.1. Lineage (GTDB taxonomy): Bacteria > Bacteroidota > Bacteroidia > Cytophagales > MED-G16. The sequence goes on from CAZYIL010000001.1 coordinate 53,320, forward strand.
TAATCATATAATTAATTTTTGATAAATCAATTGTTGGGTTTTTTGTAAAATAATTTGATCCTAGAAGACCAATTTCTTCTCCAGAAAAAGCAATAAATAAATAATTATTTTTTTTATTACTATTAATAAGTTTTCTTGCTAAATCAATCATCATAGCTGTACCGCTTGCATTGTCATCTGCACCATTGTGAATCTGTCTTTCTTTTTTTTCAGTTAATGAATTTTGTTGGTTGTAACCCAGATGATCGTAATGTGCTCCAATAATTATGGTATTTTCAGTTTTGTTATCAATATATCCCATTACATTTCTTCCTGTGATTGCACTATCATTTTTTATATTAATCAAAGATGTTTCTTTATGAGGATCATTTGATGGATTAAAATTAAAATTTTGATAATAATCTTTAATACCTATTGATTTTAAATTTAATTCAACAAATTTATTTTTTATATATGCAGCAGCTAATAACTCGCCCTTGGTTCCTGTCTCTCTACCTTCGAGGCTATCTTTTGACAAATAGAGAACATCTTCTTTCATCAGGTTTTTGTATGCGAATTTTTTCTCACAACTTATGATGAATATAAAAAAGAATAAATACTTTGTTAACTTCATTTTTTCTGAATTATTTTTGACAAAAATACTTAAAGATTTATTTTGAAATACTCTTTATCAATTTTTTTTATCACCCTATTTTTAGGATGCAAAAATGAATTTTCAGACAAGGAAAGTAAACAATTAATTTATCCTGATGAAAAACATTTTAAGTCTATTAGACAGGTTACTTTTGGAGGGGACAATGCAGAAGCTTATTGGAGCTTTGATGATGAAAAATTAATTTTTCAATCTAATTATAAGAATTGGAATGTTAGCTGTGATCAAATGTTTATTATGAATCATGATGATACTTATTATGAAAAAAGTCCTCAAATGATTAGCACAGGAAATGGAAGAACTACTTGCGCTTATTTTCTTCCCGATAACCAACATTTTTTATATGCCTCTACTCATTTAGCTAATAAGACTTGTCCAGAAACTCCTTTAAGGGTTGATGGAAAATATGTCTGGCCTGTGTATGACTCATATGATATTTTTATTTCTGATCTACAAGGCAATGTTATTAATCAATTAACCTCTGAAAATGGTTATGATGCCGAAGCCACCATTTCACCTCAGGGAGATAAAATTGTTTTTACTTCTATGAGAAGCGGTGATTTAGAATTATATACAATGAATCTTGATGGTTCCGATGTAAAACAAATCACAAATCAATTGGGGTATGATGGAGGAGCTTTTTTTTCACCAGACGGAACAAAAATAATTTTTCGAGCCTCAAGACCGCAAACTCCAAATACAGTAAAAGAATATAAAGAATTATTAAGCAGAGGATTGGTTGTGCCAACAGAAATGGAACTATTTATATGTAATGCTGACGGATCTGAACTGAAACAAATTACATTTCTCGGCAATTCAAATTGGAGTCCTTTTTTTCATCCTTCTGGAAAAAAAATATTGTTTTCATCTAATTTTGAAGCTGAAATGGGCTTCCCTTTTAATATATATATGATTGATATTGATGGAAAAAATTTAAAAAAAATTACCAGTGATAAGATGTTTGACTCATTTCCAGTTTTTTCACATGACGGTAAAAAATTAGCGTTTTCTTCTAACCGTAACAACGGAGGAACTAGAGACACTAATTTATTCATAGCCGAATGGGTAGATTAAAATTTTAAAAATCAAACCTATCCCCGCAGTAAATGTTCTTGATAATCCAGGCCTTAAACCCCCTGGTCTTCTGGCCACAGAATAAATATTATTAGTAATATTTCTTATTGCTAAATGAAATTTAATTTTTTCGTTAATATTATAGTTTAACGCTGTATTGATCATCCCAAATCCTTTAATAAGTTCAGTTATATTATCCATTTTAATTCCTGAGATAGTTCTTACATCACTTTTAAGTGAATAATTTAAATAGTCTCACAAATTTATTCTAATTTAGATTAAATCTTAATAAAGCATCTAATACAATCATTGGGCTATTTTATCATCAACTGAACTGTTTTATAAATGTAGCTGGATTTATTATTCGAAAGTTCTCAAACCTTCATTAGGTTGATAATGATACATAAATGAATAATATTGAGATTTGTTGGTGCTTATCTCATCTATTATCTCATAATAACTATAAATTATCATTTTAGCATACTTCCCATCATGTGTTTTAATGATCAGTACTTTATTTCCCATAGGAGAGATTAGATTTTTAAAGGGGTCGTATATATACCATCCTTTTTCACTTCCTCTAGGAATAGCGGTGTCGCTTTGTGAATCTTGTTGAAATAAACTTTCATCAGGAGCTTCTTTAGTACCTTGATAAGATCCTGTTGCTATATGGGCAGCACCAATTCCAGTTCGTTCGGGCTCTTCAGACCCGCTTTTAAATCCCCCATTGATTAGAATATCTGTTCCTCTAAATGCTAAATCCCAATCATCTCCTGATACTGTGTCTTGCTTAGAAAAACTAAACTTAACATATTTACCAGCTGGAGGCTCATCTTCTGCTGAAGTCGTGGGAGCATGTAAATTATCTACAATCATACTAAAAACTGCCAATAAAACTTTATCTTCTTTGCATGCAAACAAAAAAATTATAATTGATAAAACGGATATGTTTTTCATGATTTTTGTCTTAAAAATTATTTGTTTAGAATAATTCCAAATAATAATCAAAAAATTAATTTAACTTTTATATATAATTTTTTGCCTGGTAAATTACTGATGTTTTCAACATCTTTCTAGTTGAATAAATGTAAACACCAAGCTAAATTTTATAATGGTTATATATTTCTTTGAGTAATGATAAATTAATTAGAAGTTAATCACTAATAAAAGTATCAGAATCTATTCCTTGCATTTGAATACCTTTACTACCAATAAAATTAGTTATAGTAATTAACCCAGTATTTTCATTTACTATTTCTCTAAGCTTAGAATATCCAGACAACACAATTACATTTTTTTTAATTATTGTTGTAGGTAAATGGATTGAAGTTAATTGTTTTTCCGTTTTGGATTTAGATAAAATCACAGGTTCTAATTCATATGTTTTGAAGGTATTAATATTTTATGTCATACTAGTGCTACTTTAAAAAATAAAAAATATAAGAACAAGGGGATAAGCAAAATTATTTGTTTTCATTAGGCTTATATCATTATAGAAAAAATTTGATTAATTTGTTTTAAAAAATTTTAATATGAATATAATAAATTTAATTTCTGGTCCAAGAAATTTATCTACGGCTTTGATGTATTCTTTTGCACAAAGACCAGATACGATTGTAATAGATGAACCTTTTTATGCTCATTATCTTATAAGCACTAACATTGATCATCCATCTAGAGAAGAAACCATTAACTCTATGCCGTCAGATATAAATAAAGTTTTAGAGTTCATTGATAGTAAAAAAAATTATGAAATTATTTTTTTAAAAAACATGGCTCATCATCATATAAATATGGATTTGTCTTTATTAAAAAAAATGACAAATTTATTTTTGATAAGAAATCCTAAGCAACTGATTGCGTCTTTTGCTCAGGTAATTCCTAATCCAACCATGAACGATATTGGTCTTCAAAAATCATGGAAACTTTTTGAATATGTTTCTAAAATTCAAAAAAATACGCCAATAGTTTTAGATTCTGCTGAAATACTAAATAATCCAGAAAAATTACTATCAAAGTTATGTGGTTTGCTCAAGATTGATTTTTATAAGGAAATGTTATCTTGGCCTAAAGGAGGCATAAAGGAAGATGGAATTTGGGCAAAACATTGGTATAAGAATGTTCATAACACTTCAGGATTTACTAGACAGAAAACCAGCAATAGAGAATTACCAAAGAATTGTGAACAACTCTATTTTGATGCATTAAAATATTATGATAAATTGTCATTAAATTCAATTCTAATTTAGACATATGTTACAAGAATTTAATTCAAGAAATAAAGACATTATGATATACGTAGGGAACAGGCTTTACAAAAGAGAAGAAGCAAAAATTTCTGTTTTTGATAGCACTGTTCAAAATGGAGATGCGGTTTGGGAGGGACTAAGAGTTTATTCTGAAGGTATTGTATGTTTGAATAAACACCTTACTAGATTACATGAAGGAGCTAAAGCATTGGCTTATGAAGGGGTTCCTTCAAAAAAAATGATAAAACAAGCAATCAAAGAAACCTTAAAGGCTAATGGAATGAATAATGATACTCATATACGATTAACTTTATCTCGTGGAGAAAAAATTACATCAGGGATGGATGCTAGATTAAATCAGAAAGGGTGTTGTTTAATAGTGCTAGCTGAATGGAAAAAGAAAGTTTATGATCCCTCAAAAGGTATCAAAACAATAAGCACTTCTATTAGAAGAAGTATTCCTCAATTTCTTGACTCCAAAATTCATCATAATAATATGTTAAGTTTAGTGATAGCAAAAATTCAAGCAAATATTTCTGGTATGGATGCAGCTATTATGCTTGATGATAGAGGCTTTGTTGCAGAATTGAATGACACTAATTTATTTATGATAAAAAATAACGAAGTTTTTACTCCTTACGCTAACGCTTGCCTACCAGGAATTACTAGAGGGACTATAATTTCATTGTTGCAAGAAAACAATATACCGATTTACGAACGGGATTTATCTTTAACGGAATTTATAAATGCCGATATTGTTTTTGCTACAGGTACTAATGGGGAGATGACTCCAGTTCATGAAATAGATTCTAGAAAAATTCAAGGTGATGATTCTTTGTTTTTAAAAATCCAGAAACTTTTTGAAAAAAAAATACCAACTCTTTGTGAACCTATTTAGTGTTGGTTTTTAGAAAATAATCCCAAATTACTATTCCAATTGATACAGCTACATTAATAGAATGTTTGGTTCCGAATTGGGGAATTTCAAGAGATAAATCTGCGTATTTTAAAATATTATCACTAACACCAAACACTTCATTGCCAAAAACAAAACAATATTTTTCATTAATTTCAGGCACAAAGTTATTTAATTGCAGACTCTTATTTGTTTGTTCAATGAGTATAATCTTCCAGTTTTCTTTTTTGAGTTTTTTAATAACCTCTTGAATATTTTTTTGGTGTTTCCACTCCACAGTTTCAGTTGCTCCTAGAGCAGTTTTGTTAATTTCTCTATGTGGAGGTTGTCCTGTAAATCCAGTTAAATATATTTTTTCTATTAAAAAAGCATCAGCTGTTCTAAAGCAAGAACCAACATTGTTTAAGCTTCTAAGGTTATCTAAAACAATACAAACCTGTAATTTTTTAATGGATTTGAATTTTTTGATAGATAATCTTTTTAAATCTTCATTTTTTGTTTTTTTCATTGAATCATAAAGACAAACTATTAATCATATTTGATGATAGATTTGCTATGTTTAGATTTATTACTTACAAGTTTTAAAAAATATAATCCATTTTCTAAGTGACTGGTATTGTATCTAATGTTGTGTTTGCCACCAGAAAGTTTTTTGTTAATAACTTCTTTTATTATTCTGCCATTTGTATCAATAATATGTAAAACGACAAGTCCTTCATCAATTTCAAATTCTATGTTAATCCATCTTTTAAATGGGTTAGGATAAACCGTTAATTTGTTTGAACGCTTGATTTCAGTTTTTGAACCTGTTGTGGCTCCTATAAGAACAGGAACATATTCAAAATTTTCATATAACAGAGCTTTTATGATAGATTCTTCAACTCCAAACCAATCCATCAGGACTGACCCATATACAGATCTAAAATCATGTTCCCATTCAATATTATCTATCACAGCTAGAGAAGGCATGTTTCCAATATATTCTGGGTTTACATACGGGCTAATAAAAAACATAGGGCCCCCTTCTCCATGATCTGTGCCATATGATTTGTTTTGGAAAACTCTTCTTCCAAATTCAGAATATGTCATAGTTAAAACTTTGTTTTCTAGTCCTCTGCTTATAATATCATTTTGAAATGCTGCGACTGACTCAGAAAGCTTTTTTAAGAGATTAGAGTGATTACCTTCTTCTGGATTTCCATTGATTACTTGATTATCATGTGTGTCAAACCCACCTATTCTGGCAACATAAATTTTGGTTTTCATACCCCCACCTATTAACTGGGCTGTAATTTTAAGTTGTTGAGCCAAATCATGTTCAGGGTAATTTATACTGCTATTTCCTCCTAAATTTGCAGCCAATTCAACTCTGTCCAAATAGTCATTTGTAAGTTTTGAAGCCTTTCTAATATATTCAAGCTCATGTCCATATGGTGTTGGCGGAACTGTTCCGTCTCCTTCTTTTATTTCAATAAAATTCTCCAAGTTTTTTACGGCAATACCCATGTTAATCATAGGTCCTTGACATGTATTTGAAGTTACTCTCCCAATAGTTATAGCCAAAGGGTCAGGAAATTCT
>CAZYIL010000002.1:0-46976 GCA_964646945.1 uncultured Marinoscillum sp.
AAATGCAGATGCAATGCCTACTCTTTGCTTATACCCTTTGCTTAGATTTTTTATTTTTTCATTTTCAAACTTTTCTAATCCACACAATTTAATAACTAAAGTTTTTCTTTCATTTAATTTCTTACCAAATAAACCATTTAGATTTCCTATAAAATTTAAATATTCATGTAAATAAAGGTTTGTATATAAAGGGTTGTTTTCAGATAAATATCCGATTTTCTTTTTAAATCTATTTTTAGTTTTTTTTATACTCTTTCCAGAAATTAAAACATCTCCATCAAAATCTAAAATTAAAGTTAATATTTTTAATATAGTAGATTTTCCAGCCCCATTCTTACCTACTAAACCAATGATTTGACCTTTATTAACATTGAAAGAAACATTATTCAATACTCTTTTCTTATTATAATATTTTGATAGAGAATCTACTTTTAAGTATTTCAACATGAACTATATTTGAATTAACAAAATAATAAAAATCTATAGTTTTACAATTAGTCCTTATTATTATAATTTTCTAACTCATCTTCAAAATCTAATGTTTTTGTGTTTTCAGAATCATTATTGTTATCATCAATAAGCTTAATTTTTTTTCTCTTAAATGCAGGGATTAATTTATTTTCAGAATTCGATGTTTCATTATGAGTTTTATTAGAATTATCAAATTTTTTTATTCTTTCTTCTTTGTCTCTTTTATATTTTTCAAACTTCGAATCTGAAGAATCTTCATCAATTATTTCTTCATCATAATATAAAGTTTGATCATTTGTTTGGTTGACTTCTATTTTTTCATACTCATCAATTTCTCTATAATCATCTTCAATACCAAAAATTATTTTTTCATCTTGTTTTATTTCAGATTCTTCTTTCAGTGGTTTTTCAAAATTATACTTTGGTGAATCATTTTCTTTATTTTTCTTATCAAAAAGATTAATTTGAGAACTAGAATCATCTACACTATCAACATCTTGATTAACTTGACTAACTTGACTATCATTTAGATCTTCTTTTGAGTTTTTAAAACCAGAAGCAATAACAGTCACTTTAATTTTTTTTCCCAGAGAATGATCAATACTAGTTCCAAAAATAATTTTTGCATCATCACCAACAGAATTTTCAATATATTCTGTTATGTTTTTTAACTCATTCATATTAATTTCTTCTTCTTCTCCAGAAACTATATTCAAAAGTATTTTTTTTGCTCCGTATATTTCTTTATCATTAAGAAGAGGAGAATTAATAGCCATTTCTGAGGCACGAAGAGCTCTATTTTCTCCAAATGCTTCAGCAGATCCAATTACTGCTGTCCCTGCATTTTTCATCACAGTTTTTACATCCTCAAAATCAACATTAATATTTCCGGTTGAAGTAATTATTTCAGCAATACTTCTAGCAGCTGTGCATAAAACATCATCTGCTTTTGAAAAAGCTTCTCTTTGAGTAAGATTACCATAAATCTCCGATAACTTTTCATTAAGAATTACGATTACACTATCGCAGTCTTCTTTTAGAAATTTTATACCTTCATTGGCAATTTCCATTTTTTCCTTTCCTTCAAACATAAATGGAATAGTTACTATTCCAATTGTTAATATTTCTAATTCTTTAGCTAATTTTGCTATAATAGGAGCTGCTCCAGTACCTGTTCCACCTCCCATTCCTGCAGTAATAAATAACATTTTTGTGTCATTCTTTAAAATTTCCCTAATTTCATGACTACTTTCCTTGGCAGCATTTTTTCCTTTTTCCGGATCTGCACCAGCCCCAAGTCCTTCTGTAAGATTTATACCAATTTGTAACTTATTTTTAACAGTACTAGAATGAAGAGCCTGTATATCAGTATTACATACTATGAATTCAACATCTTTGATACCTAAAGAATGCATATAATTTACAGCATTGCTTCCTCCCCCACCTACTCCAATAACTTTTATGATGGAACGATGATGAGAAGGTAAATCAAAACTATACATATATAAAATATTAATTTTTTAAATTCATCTAAATCACTGTCTGTGAAAAAAGATTTAAATTTATCACTAAATTCTTTTATTACATCTCTTGAATTAGAAGATAGATTTCTTTTATTATTCTTACTGATTCTATTTTTTTTATATCCCGAAATCAATAAACCAACGAGAGTAGAATATTTTGGAGATTTTAAATTAAATTCTGAAGTTGATAATTGTGAATCAGGAAAACCTATCCTTGGAATCATTCCAGTCATATATTTTACTAATTGTTTTAAACTAAGTAATTGGGATCCTCCTCCAGTTAATACGATTCCACCCGATAATTTACCATTATAGCCACTTAAAATAATTTCTTTATGAATGTCTTGAATGATTTCTTCCATTCTGGCTTCAATTATCTTACAAAGATTATAAGTCGATACTAATCTTTCCTCTCTTTGTCCTATTCCAGGAATTTTTACATGTTCATTTTTTGAAGCATGGCTTGCTATAGCTCTTCCAAATTTTATTTTTAAAATTTCGGCTTGTTTAGTTAATACTTGTAATCCATCTTTAATATCCTGAGTTATAATCTCTCCTCCATAAGGAATGATTGCTGTATGTCTCATTACATTTTCATGAAATATTGCTACATCAGTGGTTCCACCACCTATATCTACTAAGCATACACCCGACTCTAGCTCTCCTTCAGTTAAAATTGCCAATGAAGAAGCCTGAGGTTCTAAAACAAGTAATTCTCTAAAAATACTTGCCTTTTCAACACATGAAATTATATTTTTTATATCCGTTTTTCTTGCTGTAACAATATGAAAATCAGCTTCTAATTTTTTTCCAGGAGTTCCAATCGGTTCCATAGTATTTATTTCTTCATCCACCAAATAATTCTGAGCTGTAACCGCAATAATTTCATCACCCGGTGGAATTATAGTATTCTTGGCTTCATACAATAATTTCATTAAATGGTCTGAATTAATTTCATTATCATGTTTATTATTAATATAAATAGAATTGTGTCTTGTAAAACTTTTTATATGTTTTCCTGCAATTCCTACATTGGCTTTTTTTATTTCAATCTTTGAATTTTCCGAAGCTTGATTAACTACTTGACTAATTTGTTCTGTCGCCTTTTGAATATTTTGTACCATACCAACTGCGACACCTATAGATCTAGTCTCAGCAAAAGCAACTATTTTTAATTTATCATGTTCATCTTTTTTACCAACTGCCAAGCAAATTTTTGTAGTTCCAATATCGAGGCCAACTATAAATTCATCTTTCATGTATTATTATTTTTATTACAAATAATTTGATTTTTAAATTTCAAGTTTACCGACTCATAATAATTCCAACCCTTAGTAGGTAAAATTGTTTTATAAAACAAGTTTAATTTTTCAAATTTTAAAGCAATTTCATCTGCTTTTCCAAAAAATATTTTTTGTTTTGTTACTTGCGGAATCATAATAATCTCTCCGTCATTTAAAATATTAATTTGTGAAATTTGTTTCTTCAAAAAACTATCATCATTTATATATTTTATAAGTTTAAAAATTTTATCTCCCTTTTTAAATGATTTAATGTTTTTTTCATAAGTAAATTTATTAATATCATGATAATTAACTAATAAAACTCTTTCAGAATACTTAATTGAGGTAGGAAAAATTTCACCTGTATAATCAATATAATAATCATCTCCATTCTCATTAATTAATCTTGCATAAGGTATATATTGATCTATTTTAATATTAATTATATTATTTAAATTTTTAAAAATTTCTATTTTTTTTATGAAATCATTTGAATTTATTTTCTTTTCAAGATCATATAGATCATTATTTAATGAATCTTTTAACACTTCATTTACCATTTGGCTAATTTGCTCATTATTAATAAACCTATCTTTAGTATCAATCATTAATTTTGAATCATTTTTATTTTGTTTTAAAAAAGAAATAAACAATATAAATCCTATTGAAAAAAGAAGAAATAAATAATTTTTTATTCTAATTAAATTATTAATCATTTTTTAAAGTAAATAATTTATTAACTATTTTTTTTGTAGCATCTGGTTTTGCAAGAGAAAAAATATTTTTTTTTAATTGTTGTGTTTTTTCACTATTACCTAAAATTTCAAAAGCAGTTTTTATCAATTCCTTTTTTGCACAATTATCATCAACTATTTCACATGCATTTATTGACTTCAAGTAAAAAGCATTTTTTGTTTGATGATCAGCAACAACATTCGGAGAAGGAACAAAGATTACTGGTTTTCCTACAATACATAATTCTGAAATTGTTAATGCCCCTGATCTTGAAATTACAATATCTGAACAAGCATAAGCATAGTTCATTTTACTTATATAAGAAAAAAATTTAATATTAGAGGGAAAAGTATTCTTTTGAGATGATATTTTATCAAAATAATTTTTTCCTGTTTGCCATAATATTTGATAATCACTCTCTTTTATTAAGGACAAGTTTTCTAAAACACTCTCATTCATCGTCTTTGCACCTAAGCTTCCTCCTAAAATAAGTATAGTTTTTTTCTTATTATTTAAGCTAAAAAATTCATAACTATTTTCTTTTAGATTTTTAATATTTAATAAATCTGATCTTATTGGATTACCATAGCAAAATAAATTTTTAGTAAAATATTTGTTCAAATTCTCAAATGCTACAAAAACTGAATTTACTTTGCTTCCTAAATATCTATTTGTCAAACCTGGGAAAGAGTTTTGTTCTTGTATTACCGACGTTGTGTTATTCAAGATCGATGCAATCAAAGTAGGTCCACTAGCATAACCACCAAAACCTATTACTATATCCGGTTTAAATGAATGAATAATAAAAAATGATTTTATAATACTTGAAAATAGTTTTATTGGAAGCAACAAATTCTGTAATAAAAAAGGGATTCCAAAAAAGAAAACATTTGTCCAAAAATGAGGCCTTTTAAGACCACTTATCCATAAACCTTTTATTTTAAAATTATATTTTGGAATTATATCCATTTCCATTCTTCCATTTGATCCAATAAATAATATTTTATTCTTTTTATTTCTTCTTTTAATTTCATTTGCAATTGCAAGAGCAGGATATATATGCCCTCCTGTACCTCCTCCTGTTATTATAACACTAATTTTTTCGTCAAATGACCTTATCATAAGCTAATTCATTATTGTTTTCATCATCATTATATCTACTTACACTTAAAATAATCCCCAAAGTTATACCAGTAAAAAGTTGAGATGTTCCTCCCATACTTATTAAAGGCAATGTAAGTCCGGTTACGGGTAAAAGGCCAACTACAACACACATATTAATCATAGCTTGAATGACCAAAGCAAAACTTAATCCAGCACTTAATAGACCCCCAAATGCCCTTTCACTATTAATTAGTGTTACCAAACCTCTATAAAGTAGAAGAATGTAAAGGATTAGAACTAAAAAACCTGTTATTAAACCATACTCTTCAATTACAATGGCATATATAAAATCCGAATAAGATTGAGGTAAAAAGTTTTTTTGATTACTTTTTCCAGGTCCTTTCCCAAAAATTCCTCCAGTAGAAACTGCTATATAAGCTTGTTCAAGTTGGAAAGGAATATTTTTATTATCAACAAAATTTTCAAATCTACTAATTACTGTTTTTCCTCTTTGACCTACAAACAATGCTATAGATCCTGCAAGAATAGCAATAACAGATAACATTAATAAATATTTAAAAGGCACTCTAGAAATAAATAATAAAATTAAACAAGTAAATAAAAGTAGTATCGCACTAGAAAAATTAGTTAAAGCAATTAAAAGACATATTACAGAAATCCAAATTAATGGAAAAATAAGTGATTCCTTTATATTCTGAATATTCATTTGATGTTTAGATAAATAACTAGACAAATAAACAATTAGGGAAAGTTTTGCTAAATCTGATGGTTGAAAAGCCTGATTTAAAATTGGAATTTTTATCCATCTTGAAGCATCATTAATATTTAATCCAAATTTCCATGTTAATAATAGTAATGGAACACATACATATAATGCAATCGTTGATATTTTTGAAAAATATTTGTAATCAATTTTATGTGTAAACCACATAGCAACAAAACTTAATGCTATCAAAAAAAAATGTTTGAATAAATAATATTCTGTATTTCCTCCCATTCTTTGATAAGCTAAAGATCCAGTTGCGCTATACACAACTAAAATACTTATAGTAGAAAGTAATAAAGCAATGATCCATATCCATTTGTCACCCTTTATATTATCTAAAATCCAGTTATAAATCATTTATCTTAATTTTAAAGTTGATAATGTTAAAATAGCTAGCAAAATTCCTATCATCCAAAATCTTGCCACTATTTTAGTTTCATGGATACCTTTTAATTGATAATGGTGATGGAGTGGTGCCATCAAAAAAATTCTTTTACCACTACCATATTTTTTTTTTGTATACTTAAAATAAGAAACTTGTAATATTACAGAGATACTCTCTATAAAAAATACTCCACATAAAACTGGAATCAACAATTCTTTTTTAACTATTATAGCTAAAACTGCTATTATAGCACCAATAGATAAGCTTCCAGTATCTCCCATAAAAACCTGAGCGGGATGTGAATTATACCAGATAAATCCTATACACGCACCTACAAAAGCAAAACAAAAAATAACTATTTCACCTATATTTGGTATATAAAGAATGTTCAAATAGTCTGAAAAAATAATATTTCCAGACAAATAAGAAAAAATAGCAAGAGTTATCCCTATGATAGCAGAACTCCCGGCAGCCAGTCCATCAAGGCCATCAGTTATATTTGCTGCGTTTGAAACTGCTGTAATGATAAATATCACAATAATGATATAGAGAATCCAGGTATAATCATTTAAAAACTCTGGCAATAACCATTTATAATGAAATTCATTATTTTTTATGAATGGAATTGTAGTAATTAGTTCTTTAGAATCATAATGATTTATCTCTATCTCACTATCTACACTATCATTCATAGATGTAGTATAATACTCTCTAACAATTATTTCATCATTGTAAACCAAAATTAACCCTACAATTATTCCCAATGAAATTTGACCAAAAATTTTTAATCTTGGTTTTAAACCATCTTTGTTTTTTTTCGATATTTTTAAATAATCATCAATAAAACCAATTAAACCCATCCAAATTGTTACAATTAACATTATAATTACATAAATATTATTAAGTTTCGTAAATAATATTGTAGGAACTAAAATTGACAAAATTATTATAATACCACCCATTGTAGGGGTGCCCTTTTTAGAATTTTCTCCAGAAAGACCTAAGTTTCTTACTGATTCAGACAACTGATTATTTTTTAAAATATTTATTATATACTTTCCAAGGACCATACTTATTAAAAGTGAAAATAGTGATGCCATTCCAGCCCTAAAAGAAATATATTGAAAGACTCCTGCACCTATAAAATCAAAATTTTTGTCTAAATAATCAAATAAATGGTATAACATAAAACTATTCCTTTAAACTCAATATTTTTTCTACAACTAATTTATCATCAAATGGGTATTTTTTTCCGTTAATTTCTTGATATATTTCATGTCCTTTTCCAGCAATTAAAATAATATCTTCTGGCTTTCCTTCTGATATTGCTTTTTTAATAGCATTTTTTCTGTTTTTATTTTGAATGATTTTTGTTTTTTTATTTATGCCTAATTTGATATCATTAATAATATTTTGAGGATTTTCATTTCGAGGATTATCAGATGTAAGTACTAGTAAATTACTATATTTTGATGCTATTTTACCCATTAATGCTCTTTTACTCTTATCTCGATTACCACCCGCACCAAATAAAGTTATTATTCGTCCCTTCAAACTAAATTTATGAATGGTTTTTAAAACATTTTCTAAGGCATCAGGAGTATGAGCATAATCTATAACTATAGTTGGACCTATTTTCCTTTTAATAAATTCAAATCTACCTTTTGGCGTATCAAGTTTAGATATTTTTTCTAATAGATTATTTTTGTTAATTCCAAGAATACAAGATCCTGCATAAACACATAATATATTATAAGCATTAAATATTCCACATAATTTAAGGAATATATTTTTGTTATCAATTTTAATTTTTAATCCTTCTATTGAATTAATTAATATCTTAGTTTTATATTCTGAATCCGTTTTTATGCCATAAGTGTGTTTTTTTGCAATACAATTTTGTAAAATATACTTCGACCTTTTATCATCATTATTTACTAAGGCAAAAGAAGAGGTATCTAAAATATCAAAAAGCTTTTTCTTAGCATTTATATAATTTTTAAAACTTGAATGATAATCTAAATGATCATGAGAAATATTTGTTAAAATAGCTCCTTTTATTTTTATACCTACTATTCTATTCTGATCAATAGCATGAGAACTGGCCTCCATAAAACAAAATCTGCAATTATTATTAACCATTTCATTCAAATAGTAATTAATTTCTATGGAATCTGGTGTTGTTAAAGTTGATTTATGAGATTCATCATTTATCTTATTTTGAATTGTAGTCAGCATTCCAACTTTTATATTCATATTTCTAAACAAGGTATATAACAAAGTTACCACAGTTGTTTTTCCATTTGTTCCAGTTACCATTACAACATCAATATTTTGTGAAGGATTATAATAATAATTTGAAGCAATTATTCCTTGGGCAATTCGAGTATTTTTAACCAATACATATGTAATCTTATTATTGATGTTTTCAGGAATTATAGAACAGAAAACAGCTGAAGCACCATTTTTTATGGCCTCATCTATATAATCATGTCCATTTAATTTATTGCCAAGAATTGCTATATAAATAAAATTTTTTCTTACTTTCCTTGAGTCATTAACTATACCAGATATTTGGAAATTTTTTCTTCCATAAATGGAAATAAATTTTAAGCCAGAAATTACATCATCAAATTCTCTCTTCATCTTAAATTTAAATTTATACTAGAATAGTTTTTTGAAATTTTCCCAGGCATTATAGATTGAAATACAACTCTACCATATCCAGAAAATTTAACATTTAAACCTCTTTTTTCTAATAGGTATAAAGCATCCTTATAAGTCATTCCTTGTACATTAGGAATCAAGTTTAAATTTGATTCATTACTTTCCCAATAAATTGAATTATCAATAACTTTTGTTTTTACCCAATCATCTTTAGTATTTATATGATTTGAAATGCCAAAAAAATTTGATATATCAACCAAATCATTTTTGAAACCAGCTTTAATTAAAGGAAAGTTTTTTTGATTTAATTTAGATTTTTCAAAAACATTGAAAACATTATGATCCGTTAACAGTATTTTATCTGATATTTCTCTGAATACTGGTGCCGCTACATCACTTCCATAAATCCTATAATTTTTAGGTTCATCTATAACAACTATACAACTATACTGAGGTTTTTCTGAAGGAAAAAATCCAACAAAAGAAGCATAATATTTATTAACATACTTTCCATTAGATACTTTTTTTGCAGTACCTGTTTTACCCGCTATTTTATAATAACTATTACTTATATTTTTTGCTGTTCCTTTTTCAACCACACCTTCTAATAAAAGTTTTGCTTTTTGAATTGTTTTATTGTTAACTATTTGTTTTTCAACAATTTCAGTAGGAAATTCTTTCAAAATATTATTAGCCTTTACTATTTTTCTTACAATTACAGGTTTTACTATTTTTCCATTATTTGCTACAGCATTATAAAATGTTAAAGTCTGAAGTGGAGTAAGTTTAAGCTCATAGCCATGCGCCATCCATGGTAATGATACTTTACTCCAAGAGGAATCACTAGTTGTTTTTATGTATGGTTTACCATATCCAATCATTTGAAAATTTAAATCTTTACTCAAACCAAACGTTTTAATATAATCCAAGAATTTTTTTGGTGAATTTCTAAAATGATCATCTATAAGCTTTGCGATTCCTATATTTGAACTTTTTTCAAAAACATCTCTAACTGTTATTTTTCCATATCCTCCTTCTTGATGGTCTTTCATTATTTCAGTGTAAAATTTATATTCACCTTCACCTGTATCTACTGAATCATCTAATTCTAAATCAGAATCTTCAAATAACGCCATTATACTTGCTAATTTAAAAGTGGATCCTGGCTCTCTTGAACCTTGAGAACCTACAGCATAATTATATAATTCAACATAATTTCCTCTAGAATTTCTACTAAGATTTGATATAGCTTTTATATCCCCTGTTTCAACATCCATAATTATAACACATCCATATTCAGCGTTATTATTTACTAAACCTTTTAATAATGCTGTTTCTGCTATATCTTGAATATTTATATTTATGGTTGTAATAATATCATTACCATTTTCTGGTTCTTCTTCATTTCCGTCATAAATTGGCTTCCAATTATTACCAGCCATTTTTTGATAGAGAGCTTTGCCATCTTTCCCTATTAAATAATCATTAAAGCTAAATTCTAATCCAACAATACCATTATAATCTTCATCTACTGAACCAATAGTCCTATAGCCCAAACTTGAGAATGGTCTAAATCTTTGTTCAGTTTTTTCAAAAATTACTCCACCTGTAAGCCTGCCTTCTCTAAATATTGGCCAATTTGATAAAATTTCTTTTTCCTCATAATTAATTTTTTTTTTGTTTAATCTCAGATAACGTCTACCTGAACTTTTAGCATTTTTTATTAATGATCTGTAATCTTTTTTACTCTTATCTTTAAAAAAATTTGAAAGAAGAAAACTCAAAGAATCAATTTTATTATTAAATAAAGATTCATCTACAATTGAGGGGTCAAAGGCAACTTTATAAAAGGGCAACGAGGTTGCTAAAATACTTCCATCATCAGATAAAATACTCCCCCTATTGGCTTTAATTTTTAAATAAGAAAGATTAATATTTTCTGATACCTTCCTCCAATGATTCCCTTCTTTGAATTGTAAAATAATTATTCTATAAAAAATTAGAGAGGAGAAAAGTGAAATAAGAACAAAACTTATTTTAGCCTTTATTAATATGGATTTTTTAATATTCATTTTTTTAAAATAATTTTTTCTGGAGGAACTTTAGATGATTCAAGATTTATTTTCTTAACTCTTTTTAAAACTTCAGATTCTTTTTTAGAAAACATATAATTATTTTTTATTGTGATATAATAAGATCTCAATTCTTCTACTTTTTTTTCCATCTTATTTATTTCTCTAATTCTTTTTTCAACAAAATGTTGATTGCCTATATACAAAAGAATAAAAAAAAGTATGTATAAAATTTTTAAAAAGTAATTGGTTGAAATAGAATTAATAAATTCATTTGAAAAAAAATTTCTTAAATAAACATTTAATTTCTCTTTTAAAAAACTCATATTAATTCTCCTATTCTAAGTTTAGCACTTCTTGCTCTAGGGTTATTCTCTATTTCGTCCAATTTCGGCCTTATCGGTTTTTTATTAATTGATTTAAAAAATAATTTTTCATTTCCATAAAGATCTTTTTCTGGTTGACCAAGAAAATTACCTTTTTTAATGAAATTTTTAACTAACCTATCTTCAAGAGAATGGTATGAAATAATAACTAATCTTCCATTATCATTTAAACTTGAAGGAGATTGTATTAATACATCCTTTAAAGAATTAATTTCATCATTTATTTCAATTCTTAATGCTTGAAATACCTGAGAATAATATTTATTTTCTTTATTTCTATTAGCAAATGATTTAATTATGTTAATTAGATCAATATTTGTTTTTATGTTTTTTTTTTTCTACTCTTAATAATGGAATTAGCTAATTGAATTGAATTTCTAATTTCACCATATTTACTAAAAACATTAACCATCCTTTCAAGATTATAATTGTTTAACAAATCAATTGCTGAAAATGTAAGATTCAAATTCATTCTCATATCTAAAAAGTTTTCTCCCCTAAAAGAAAAACCCCTTTTATCACTATCAATCTGATGAGAAGAAACCCCAAGATCTGCAATAATTCCATCAACTTTTTCTAAACCATTCAGTTTTAAAAAATTTCTAAAAAATCTGAAATTAGCCTTAATAAAATGAAATGATTTATTCTTGATTAGATCAACATTTTTTAATACATCTTCATCAACATCAAAAGAATATAATGATCCTTTTAAAGAAAGTTTATTTAAAATCGATTTAGAATGACCTCCTCCTCCAAATGTCAAATCAACATATGTTCCGTCTGGTTTTATATTTAATCCATTAATACACTCCTTAAGCATTACTGGAATATGATAATTCATATCTTTTAATCATCAAGGTATTTTTGAGCTAACTCAGAATAACTTTCTGAATCAGTAATTAAATAACTTTTATACAATTTTTTATTCCATATTTCAATTACATTCCCCATACCACACAGTATTACTTCTTTTTCAATCTTAGCATGAGATAACATGTTCTTGGGTAAAAGAAATCTACCATTATTATCCAATTCAACTTGAATTATACTACTAAAAAAATTTCTTTTAAGTTTTCTTTGATCTGAATTGAACTCATTTAATGAAGATATTTTAATATGTAATTTTTTATACTCATTTAGAGTATAAATAATAAGATTAGGTTCAAAACCCTTTCTGATAACTATTTGCCTGGAAGAAGCCTCAGGTAGAATTGATTTTAGTTTTGAAGGTAAAACCAATCTACCTTTAGCATCTAACTTGCACTCAAATTCACTTGTAAAAAAGGACATAACTAGAGTGTCAAAATATAAACCACTTAGTAACAAATTTAATAAAAATTTTACATTTTATACCACATATTCCCACTTTATACCACTTTTTTTAAATTAAATAAAAAAGAAATAATATTTATAAAAAAATAAAATGTGAAATATTAATTTTTTCTTTGAGAGAAAAATTTTAATAGATTAAACAAAGATGTTTTATACTTAGAAGAAGGGAATAAATTAACAATTCTATTAGCATCATTAATATAATAATTCATTTTACTTTTGGCATAATCAATGCCCCCTTTTTCATTAACAAAATTTAATATATTAGATAAATTAGATTGGTTTTTTATATATGATAAAATTTTATTTTTCTCATATTGATTTGATTTTTTTAATGAATAAATTAAAGGCAAAGTAATTTTTTTTTGTAAAATATCATTCAAAGAAGGTTTATCAAAATTTGAATTATTATAGGCAAAAAGATCATCTTTAATTTGAAAAGCTAAGCCTAAATATAATCCTAATTTTTTCATAAGATTAATATTTTTATTACTTGTATAAGATGAAATAGCGCCCATTTCACAACAAGAAATAAACAAACTAGCTGTTTTCTTTTGTATTATTTTAAAATAAGTTTTCTCATCTATATCAAGACTTTTAGTTTTTTTAAATTGAATAATTTCACCTTCACTCATTTTTTTTACAGCTGAGGAAAGAACTTTTAAAAAATCAAAATCATTATTATTTAATGAAAAATTAAGACCACTAGATAAAAGATAGTCACCAACTAAAACTGAATATTTATTTTTCCATATAGCATTTATTGAAAAATAACCTCTTCTATAATTTGAATCATCTACTATGTCATCATGAATTAATGTTGCTGTGTGTAGTATTTCAATCAATATTGCTGCTCTTTGAGTAGATTTGTTAATTTTTCCACAGAGACCTGCTGTTAAAAAAACAAGAATAGGCCTAATCTGTTTTCCTTTTCTTTTAATTAAATAATTAATTATTTCATCTATAATTATATTATCACTCGAAATAGATTTTTTTAGTAACTTTTTAAAATCATCCATTTCTTTATTTATCGGATTTTGAATATTATTAAGGTTCATATTAATAATTAAATGCTATTTTAATATTGATAAACATTATTTCTATTTTTACAGTTCAATAAATTAAAAAACTAATAATTTGAAAAAAGGAAATTATAAACAAATTTTAGACAAACCTTTAAAATGGCCCATCGTTCAATTATCCAAAAATAAAAAAGAATTTGTAGAAATAGTTTCAAAAAATTCTATAAATAATATTTTAAAAAAATTGAATCGTAAAATTTTAAGGGAAGAACTTGAAACTACTATTTATAGAGAAAAGTTAAGAATACAAAAAAATCCATGGAGAGCTGACCCGCCTGACGAAGAAGATTTTTGGAAAAAAATTCAATCTGAGCTAATTGATCTTGATTTAGAAAATAAAAAATCTGCTGAAGCAAAAGAAAAGATTATGCTAAAAAAAATAGTTGAAAGGTATACAAAGGAAATGTCTAGTAATTTTAAAAGTACACATTACAAATTTGCTAGAAGAGTGATAGTAACATTTTTTGCTAGATTATTGAATACAGCTAGATTAAGAAATCCTTTTGGAAATCTAGATCTTGATAATCAAATAAATATTTTAGGTAAAAAAAAGCGTTTAAGAAAATTAGCTAAAAAAGGTACTATAGTTATGGTACCAACACATTTTACACATCTAGATTCTGCTTTAATTGGATGGGCAATTTCACATTTAGGACTGCCTCCATTTATGTATGGAGCTGGAATGGTTTTATTCAACATGAGTATTTTTTCATATTTTATGAATAGTCTAGGTGCATACAAAGTTGATAGAAGAAAAAAACATTTAATTTATTTAGAAACTCTTAAAACTTATTCAACTCAAAGTTTGATTCATGGATGTCACTCATTATTTTACCCTGGAGGAACCAGATCTAGATCTGGAGCAATCAATAATAATTTAAAACTTGGATTACTATCTAGCGCATTTGAAGCTCAAGAAATTTTAAAAAAAATAAAAAAATCAAACAAAAAAATTTTTATTGTTCCAATAACTTTCAATTATCAATTTGTTTTAGAAGCCCCTGCATTAATAAATCAATATTTAATTTCAAAAGGACAAGAAAAATTTTATCTGGACAATTTAGGTTACTCAAATTCTTATAAAATATTTACATTTCTACTAAAATTTTTCACTAAAGGATCCGATATATCTCTTACTATTGGAAATCCTTTAGATGTCTACGGAAATTATGTAGATAAAAATGGCAATAGCCTAGACAAAAATAATCTAATCATCAATTCAAAAAATTTATATGGTAAAAATAAAAATGATATCTTAAAAAAACTTTCAACAAAAATTAAGAATGAATTTCTTATGGGAACTCAAGTATTTCCAAGTCATATAATTGCTTTTACTCTTTTTGAAAAATTATGTACTAAATTCAAAAGGTTAGATTTCTTTACAATTCTAAGATTATCTAATGAAGATCTGCATATGGACTTACAAGATTTTAAAATCTCATATTCAAAAACTTTAAAAAATATTAAGAATCTTGAAAAAAACAATAAAATTAAAACTTCAAAATATTTAAAGAATGACATCGATTCTCAAATTGAAAATGGAATAAATCACTTGGGAATGTATCATGCAGAAAAGCTGGTAGTAATAAAAAAAATGAAAATATATGTAAATAATATGAAAACCCTGTACTATTACAGAAATCGATTGAAGGGGTTTGGGTTAAAAAAACTTAACTAAATAATTCTATTTATTTTCATTCATAGCTTTTATTCTTTGGTATAATGTTGGATGAGAAAAGTTTACAAAAACATAGGTTGGATTTGGCGTGAGATTTACTAAGTTGTCTTTTGATAATTTTTTAAGTGCACTAATTAAATGTTTTTTATCAAAGGTTTTTCTAGCAAAATTATCAGCTTCGTATTCATTTTTTCTACTTTTAATATTCATAAAAACATTAAGCACAGAGCTAATAGGTGAGTATAAAATAGAAAATGCAAAAATTTCAAAATGTCTAAAAGAAGTAGTCCCTCCTAAAGCAAATGAAACTTCACTATTGAATAGGATTAAAGAGAACAAGTATAACATAAAACCAGTTAATAATATTGATAAAATTATATTAGAAGTTATATGATTTTTCTTATAGTGACCAACTTCATGTGCTAGCACTGAAACTAACTCTTCGTCACTATGGTTTTTAATTAATGTATCATATAAAACTATTTTCTTTTTTTTTCCTAAACCTGAAAAAAAAGCATTTGCTTTCGAAGATCTTTTTGAACCATCAATTACAAAAATATTTGACAAAGGAAATCCAACACTCCTAGAATAAGAATTAATTTTATCTTTTAAAGATCCATCTCTAAGAGGAGAAAGTTTATTAAAAACAGGGAGAATTAAAGAAGTATAAAAAGCATTGATAAATAGTATAAATAAGGATATAAATAACCAAAAGTAAATCCAAAAGTTAGTAGAAAAAAACAATATTAGTATAAGAAGAGAAGAAATTAAAATCCCACCTAAAACAAAAACTAAAAAGAAAGATTTTAATTTATCAATTAAAAAAACTTTAAAAGTCATTTGATTAAAACCATACTTTTCTTCAATAACAAAATTACTATATAACTGAAAAGGAATTGAGAGAAAATCAAAGACCAAAAAAATTGAACCAAAAAATAATAGTGACAAACTTAATTCGTTTTCAAGAGTATATGACCTCAAAAATTTATCAAGCTCACCCAACAAACCAAATTTCAAAACAACTAATAATACTAAAAAAGAAAAACTTGAATGAAATAAACTTAAAGTAAAATTATGTTTGTTATAATCTTGAGATTTTTTATAATCTGAATCATTATAAATATTAATTAGTTCTTTTGGAATAGGGTTATCCATAGACCCAAAATTCAGATAAGATAATATTAAACCAAATACATAATCACAAGCTATAATTATGATTATTATTGAAAGGATCAGTTCTGAATTCATATATTGAATATAAAATTACTAATTATATCAAAAATTAGGTATAGGACAAGATAATATTCTCACTTCTTTGGGAGGGAGTTTTTTACCTAAAAAGTTAAATCTATAAATTATTGATACTTCATGAGATCCCCCTGAAAAATTATTTAATTGAGATATCGTATAATCATAAGTATATGAAATATCAATAACATCATATTTTAGACCAATCAAGATGATTAAAGATTCATGAGAAATGATGTTATCATATTTAATTAACGGAATACCTCTATAGTAAAAACCAAGTGAAATAGGATTGAAAAAAATATGAGATCCTATATCCAATTGATTAAACTTTTTTAACCTTCTATAGTTAATAGATGGGGTTAAATAGGTCTTTTTTGATCTATTTGAATTGCCTAAATCAAAACTATAACCACCATGAAAAGAAAATAACTTTGGAAGGTTTTCTTGAAGACCAATAAATGATATGTTAGGTTCTAAAATATTGAAAACAGACCCTCCTACCCAAAACTTATTTGAATAGGTAATCATACCTATTCCTAAATCAAAAAAACTAACTCTATCTTTAAATGATAATGATTCTAATGTTATATCGTTAATGATTCCAGCTTCACTTAGTTGATCTCCAAAAACAAGATTATTAAAAGAAATGTTCTTATTATTATAAGAAAATTGTACTCCTCCCCTAATAACTAAATTAGAATTTAATAATATTTCATTAGCAAAATTTATCCCTATTGAATTAGAGTTTAATCCTACATAACCTTCTTTTTGTCTGGAGATTATAAGTCCTAAATTATTATTGTTTTGATCAAAATTATAATCTAACCATGAAGAAAAAGTCTGATAACCATTTGAAATAGAGGGCCATTGATTTCTATAAATAATCCCAAATCTTCCATATTCACCAACGCCTGTTAGAGCAGGATTTAAACTTAAGGGAGATGAATAATATTGACTGTAATCTAGATATTGAGAAAAAGAATAATTATTTAATAAAAAATAAAAAAAAAAATACAGAAATAGTCTCTTTTTATCCATACAAAAAATTAAACGCTCTTTAATAAACAATATTACCTTTCACTACAATTTAATTATTAATTTTTTTAGATAATCTTATAATTTGACCCAAATTTATACTTATTTCATAAAGCAACTTTTTTACATTTGATATTGAATATTGCCTTGATATTTTCTGAAAAGGAATAATTAAATCAAACACTTTGTTTAAATCTGAATATATTTGATAATCAACAGAGGCCACTATAGCTATAGTTAAGACACCATGTTTTTTAGCTTTTTTAGCAACTATTAAAGGAGCTTTCCCACACAATGTTTGTTTATCTAATTTTCCCTCACCTGTTATTAGTATATCTGAATTTTTGATTTTTTCTTCATATTGAATGTGTTTTAATAAAAAATCAGTACCAGAATAAATTTTAGCAGTTAAATATATTTTTAAAAAAGCTGCTATTCCACCTGCAGCTCCTCCTCCAATAATTTTCTCTGGATTCTTATTTGTTATTTTTTTAGTTAGATATGAAAAATTAATTAGACCTTTTTCTAGCTTTTTCACCTCAAGTTTAGAAGCACCTTTTTGTCTAGCATAAGCAAATGAAGCTCCGCTTTTTCCTAATAATTTATTATTGACATCTGTTATAATAACAAATTCAATACCTGCAAAATTCATTTCATGATAATCAACTCTTGCTATGTCTGATAAAAAATTATCATTCTTTAATTCATTACCTTTCAGATTATAAAATTTTACACCTAAAGCTAATAATATACCAATACCTCCATCAACAGTAGCAGATCCTCCTAAAGCAAGAATTATTTTTTTTGCCCCCTTTTTTATTGCAGAATTAATAACTTCTCCTGTTGCATAAGAATTATATTTAAATGGATTTCTATCACCAATATCTACGAGTTTTAATCCTGATGATTCTGCAAGTTCAATAAATGCACTTTTTCCTTGATCAAAAACTAAATATTTCGAAGTAATTTTCTTACCAGAAGGACCAAAAACATCTATAGTTACTATTTCTCCCTTTACATATTTTTTAAATACTTCAAGAGATCCATCACCTCCATCTGCTATAGGTATATTAATAATATTATCATTTTTTAATTCTTTTTTTAATCCAGACGTAATAATATCTGAAGCTTCAACAGAAGATATGCTTTCTTTAAATGAGTTTGGTGATACTATAATTTTCATTTTTTTTTTCAATACTTCGTATTGAAATTAAATATTTAACTAATTAAATACGATTTCTTATTATTATAATTATTTTTTTTTTCTCATATTTGGCATCCAAAAATAAAAAATTAATTAAATGATTGAAAATCTAGTAATAGTAGAATCACCAGCAAAATCTAAAACTATAGAAAAATATCTTGGAAAAGATTATAAGGTAACTTCTTGCTTTGGTCACATAAGAGATCTACCTAAAGAAGAAACAGCTATAGATAAGAAAAATGGTTTTTCTCCTTCATATGTTATATCTCCTGACAAAAAAAAAGTTATTTCAGAGTTAAAAAAATTGAGAAAAAATTCAAAAAAAGTATTATTAGCAACAGATAATGATAGAGAAGGAGAAGCGATTGCTTGGCATTTAAAAGAAGTTCTTGATTTAAAAGAAGATGATTTTGAAAGAATCGTGTTCAGAGAAATAACCAAAAAAGCAATACAAAATTCTATAAAAAATCCAACAACTATTAATATGGATTTAGTTAATGCTCAACAAGCAAGAAGAGTTTTAGATCGTCTTGTTGGTTTTGAAATATCCCCCATCTTGTGGAAAAAAATTAAAAGAGGCTTATCTGCTGGAAGAGTTCAATCAGTTGCAGTAAAATTTGTTTCAGAAAGAGAAAATGAAATAAATAGTTTTAAATCCAGCTCTATGCAAAGAATTAAAGGCGTATTTAACATAAATAATAATACATTAGAAACTGAACTAGAAGAAAAGTTAAAATCAAAAAATGAAGCTTTAGAATTTCTAAATAAATGTAACAATTCTTCTTTTAAAATAGATTCTCTTGAAAAAAAACCGTCAAAAAAATCCCCTTCTCCACCATTTACCACTTCAACTTTGCAGCAGGAATCTAGTAGAAAATTAGGCTTTTCACCTTCTAGGACAATGAATGCAGCTCAAAAATTATATGAAGCAGGTCATATTACCTATATGAGAACAGATTCTACCAATCTCTCTGAAGAAGCATTACAAAATGCTGGAAACAAAATAAAAAATAAGTATGGTGAATCCTACTCTTATAAAAGGACTTACAAAACAAAAAATAATTCTGCACAAGAAGCTCACGAAGCGATCAGACCTACAAATTTTGATAGTGAAATTTTAGGAAATAATTCTGACGAAAAAAAATTATATGAATTAATTTGGAAAAGAACCATTGCATCACAAATGAGTGCTGCGAAAATTGAAAGAACAATTATTAAGGTTGATGTTTCAGAATCTAGCAAAAAATTTAAAACTTCTGGTGAAATTATAATATTTGATGGTTTCTTGAAAGTATACTCTGGATCAAAAGATATAGAAATATTATTACCTAAAATAAATATAAACGAAAGGGTGGATATAGATCATATCAAATCTAAGGAAATCTTCACAAAACATCCTCCAAGATATACAGAAGCAAGTTTGATAAAAAAAATGGAAGAATCTGAAATTGGAAGACCATCAACTTATGCTGAAACCGTAAAAAAAATCAAAGACAGAGGTTATGTAATTAAAGAAAATCGTGATGGTATTAAAATAAAATGTTCTGAAATAATTTTAAAGGATAAGAATATAACAGAAAACACTGTTGAAGAAAATACTGGATTTGAAAAAAATAAATTATTTCCAACTGATATGGGAATGTTTGTAACAGAATATTTAGAAAATAATTTCAAGTTAAGTTTTATGGATTATTTGTTTACTGCAAAAACTGAAAAAGAGCTAGATCAAATTGCATATGAGAAAAAAAATTGGAGTGATATGATTAGTAATTTTTATTCTTCCTTTTCTAAGTTAACCAATAGCATTCCTGAAGCAAGACATCCAGTTGAACGATATCTTGGAGATTATAATGGCAAAAGGATTTACGCCAGAATGGCAAGATATGGACCAGTGATTCAACAGGGAGATAGAGATGATAAAGAAGAAAATTTTCCTAAGTATAATAAAATTTCAGAAAGTAAATTAATCCTACATATTTCTCTAGATGAAGCTATCAGAATTATTGAAAAAGCAAATGAACTTCCAGATAAATTACCTGAATCTGATGAAATTAATGGACAATATATGAGATTAAAAAAAGGAAAATATGGTTTCTATTTTCAGATTGATGAAAAAGAAAATATTTCATATAATAAAGTGCCAACTGAAAAAATATTAGGATTAATAATTGAGCCTGAGGGTCTAAATAAGGAAAATATAAATTCTATTTTAGAATGGATTCAGTCTAATCCTATTGGTCCAAAAAAATGTAGTGATGGTATTGAAATTAGAGAAGGAAAATATGGTAAACCTCCATATATAATGGTTGGAAAAGATAGTGAAATCAGAAAAAGCTTTAAAAAACCATTTGTTTCCATTCCAAAAAAAATAATTGAAAAATATAATTACTTTAGGGAAATTCCTTGTGAAATTATAGATGAAATAATTAAAGATTATCTGAAAAAAATTAATTAAAATCCTTTAATTCATAAAAGATATTGTTTTCTCTATTAATATCAGCCATAGACAAGAAAGGATCAATATTGATTGATTTTATTTCCGAAGCATTATGATCAATTGAAAAATTATAGTTAGAATTTACCCATTGCCAATCTTTTAAGATTATCACTTTATTATCGTATTCTATAAACGATTTATTACCACGCATCATGACAATAGGTATATAGTATAAAAAATTAGAACCATTTTTTAAATTGACTCTTACTTCCAAAGGCATGGGCATATTTCCAATTCTTTCCAAATTAATAATTGTCTTTTCGTTTTTTGAAACAACTTCTTTTATTCCATAGTCAATAGTATGTGTTGATTTTACCCAAAAATCAAGATACCAATCTAATTCAAGATTCGAAACATTTTCCATTACCCTAATAAAATCATACATATCAGGATGTTTAAATCTCCATTTATAATAATATTTTTTTAAACCCTTTTCTAAGTTTTTCTGACCAATTATATAACCAAGTTGATGTAAAAAAATTGCACCTTTAGAATAAGAAGCCATACCATAAGCAACATTAGTAGAAAAAAAATCAGAATGAGTTGATAAAGGCTCTTCCAAACCACTTGCATTAACATCAAAATATCGATTATAAGAACCTAAAAATGGATTGATTTCATTTAAGTTATATAGATTATTAAATAATTTATATTTTGTTAACGCAGAAGCATATGAAGTAAATCCTTCATCCATCCAAGCATAATAACTTTCATTTGTCCCTAATAACATTTGAAACCAGGTATGAATTATCTCATGAATAGTAACGGATAACAAACTAGTGAAATTTCTTTCTCCAGTTATTAAAGTTGCCATAGGATACTCCATACCACCATCTCCACCCTGTATTACAGAATAAGTAGAGTATGGATATTGACCAAATCTTTTATTAAAAAATTGAAAAGCTTTAATTGTAGTTTTTTGAAGTTTTTTCCAGTTATTAATTATTTCATCAGATTTTGGTTGATAAAAAAAATGAATAGCTGGACCATTAGGAACATAACTTATATCATGTACATAATCAGGATCAGCTGCCCAAACAAAATCATGAACATTTTCTGCAACAAAATGCCATTCAATTTTTTCGTTTTTCTTAAATAATAAATTCTCTGGAGAGTATCCATGACCAATAGATTCAGGATTCATTAATTTCCCTGTAGCAGCAATTAAATATTTATTATCTATTCGTATTTTAACTTCATAATCACCCCATGGTGAATAAAATTCTCTAGCAACGTATGGATGAGCATGCCATCCTTGTTTATCAAATTCAGCAATTTTAGGGAACCATTGTGACATAGAATATCTAATCCCTTCTTTATTATCCCTACCTGTTCTTCTTATCTGTAATGGAACCTGACTCTCAAAATCTAAAAAAAAGTTTGTAGAATCACCAGGTATTAACGGGTGATCTAGAATAACTTCCATCACCGTACCTTGAATATCAAAGGATAATTTTTTATCATTTTGTTTTAAAGTTAAAATATTGTGATAACCAATTTCATCATCCTTTAGATTATAAATTCTATCTTTTACCCTTTGGTCTGGATCCCTTATACTTCTACTCCTTACATCCATCATACTCCCAGGCTGAAAGGCATTATAGTACAAATGGAAAAAGACATTTCTAAGAGTATCCTCAGAATTATTATAATAAATTAAATGTTCTTTCCCCTGAAATTTATTTGTTTTTACATCAACATCAATTTCTATAAAATACTTTACTCTTTGTTGCCAATAAAAGTTTGAAAAAGATTCAAAACAAAATATTAATAAAAAAAATAAAAGAGATAAAAAAGATTTCATTAAACTTTAAGCATCTACGTTTGCATTTAAAGCATTTTTCTCTATAAACTCTCTTCTTGGAGCAACATCATCCCCCATTAATTGAGAAAAAATCCTATCTGCTTCTGCTGCGGATTCAATAGTAACCAAGTTCAATGATCTGTTTTCTGGATCCATTGTTGTTTTCCATAACTGTTCAGCATTCATCTCTCCTAAACCTTTATACCTTTGAATTGATACTGAATCTTCCTTTCCTTCTCCAGACATATCTTTTATAGTTTTGTCCTTATCTAATTCATTCCAAACATATCTTTTATCTTTACCTTTAGTTAATAAATACAAAGGAGGTAATGCAATATACAAATAACCATTTTCAATCAAAGGTCTCATATATCTAAAGAAAAATGTGAGAATCAAGGTTCTTATATGGCTACCATCAATATCTGCATCGGTCATGATAATAACTTTATGATATCTTAACTTTTCAAGATTCAATTCCTTTTCATCATCTTCTGTACCAAAAGATACACCAAGAGCAGTTATCATATTTTTAATTTCTTCATTATCATAAATTTTATGTTCTTGTGCTTTTTCTACATTTAAAATTTTTCCCCTTAATGGTAAAATGGCTTGAAAAGTTCTATCTCTACCTTGTTTAGCAGAACCGCCTGCAGAATCACCTTCTACTACATACAGTTCACATAGAGCAGGATCTTTTTCCGAACAGTCTGCTAATTTTCCAGGCAATCCAGTTCCCGTTAAAACATTTTTTCTTTGAACCATTTCTCTAGCCTGTCTAGCAGCATGTCTAGCTTGAGCAGCTAAAATTACTTTGGAAACTATTTGTTTTGCTTCTTTTGGATTTTCTTCAAGGAAATTTGTAAGCATTTCTCCAACACTAGTATCAACAGCTCCCATAGCTTCACTATTACCTAATTTGGTCTTGGTTTGTCCTTCAAATTGAGGTTCAGGTACTTTTATGGAAATCACAGCAGTTAAACCCTCTCTGAAATCATCACCACTTACTTCTATTTTTACTTTGTCAAGCAAATTGGACTTTTCAGCATAAGTCTTAAGTGTTCTTGTAATTGCTCTTCTGAAACCTGCTACATGAGTTCCCCCCTCTATGGTATTAATATTATTAACATATGAAACTACATTCTCTGAAAAAGAAAGATTATAGGACATAGCAACTTGTACTGGTATATTAAACTTTTCACCTTCAATGTAAATAGGTTTAGAAATAAGTTTTTCTCTTGAAGCATCTAGATAATCAACAAATTCAATTAATCCTCCTTCTGAATAAAATGTTTCAGATTTAGGATTATCATTTTTATCTAATTCTCTTAGATCTTCGAGCTTAATTGTAATGCCTGAATTTAAAAAAGACAATTCTCTCAGTCGAGTAGCAACAGTATCAAACTTAAATTCATGAACTATAAAAATATCTTTGTCAGGTATAAAATTTACAACAGTTCCTGTTTTATCTGTTTTACCTATCTCAGCAACTGGAGCAACAGGAATTCCTTTTTTGTAAGTTTGTTTAAATGTTTTACCTTCCCTATAAACAATAGCTTCTAAAGTTTCAGAGAGTGCATTCACACATGATACACCAACACCATGCAAACCACCCGAAACCTTATATGTATCCTTATCAAACTTTCCTCCAGCATGTAAAACAGTCATCACAACTTCTAAAGCAGATTTTTTTTCTTTTGGATGAAGTCCTGTAGGAATACCTCTTCCATCATCTTTCACTGTTATAGAATTATTTTCATTAATTATGACTTCTATATTCTTACAATAGCCTGCCAAAGCCTCATCGATAGAGTTATCAACTACTTCCCAAATTAAGTGATGTAATCCCTTTGAGCTAACATCCCCAATATACATAGCTGGACGTTTTCTAACGGCCTCTAATCCTTCTAATACCTGTATATTTTTAGCTGAATATTCCTTCTTTGATCCTTCTTTTTTACCCATTAATAGAGGAAAATTTTGTTCTTGCAAATTTAATCAAAAACACATTATAAAAGAACTTAATATTCAATTACTTATAATGATTATTTTGGAATAAAACCGATTAAAAAAATAATTAATAATTAAATTTAATATTGTAAAAAAATAAGATGAATAAAAACAAGGTGCCATCTAATGATAAATTTGAATCTCCTGATTTTTATAACATAGATGATTTACTTTCAGAAGAACATATTCTGATAAGAAATTCTATAAGAGATTTTGTTAAAAAAGAAATATCTCCATTTATTGAAGAATGGAGTGAAAAAAATTATTTTCCATCCAAAATAGTAAAAAAAATGGGAGAAATTGGAATATTTGGTCCTACCACATCTCAAAAATATGGAGGAGGGGGTCTGGATTATATTTCTTATGGATTGATAATGCAAGAAATAGAACGTGGAGATTCTGGAATGAGATCTACAGCTTCAGTACAAACTTCTCTGGTTATGTTTCCTATTGAGGAGTATGGTTCTGAAGAACAAAAAAATAAATTTCTACCAAAACTTGCATCAGGAAATATGTTAGGATGTTTTGGTTTAACTGAACCTGATCATGGTTCAAACCCTTCTGGAATGACCACAAAATGTGAAGATAAAGGAGATTATTATGTGTTAAATGGTTCAAAAATGTGGATTTCTAATTCACCTGAAGCAGACATTGCAATAGTTTGGGCAAAAGATGAGAATAATAGAATAAAAGGACTTATTGTGGAAAGAGATATGCCTGGTTTTACAACTCCTAAAACCGAAGGGAAATGGTCACTAAGAGCAAGTACTACTGGAGAATTAGTTTTTGATAATGTTAAAGTTCCTAAAAAAAACTTACTCCCCAAAAAAGATGGATTAGGAGCTCCTCTAGGTTGTTTAGATAAAGCAAGATATGGTATATCTTGGGGTGCAATTGGAGTTGCTATGGACTGTTATGAAGCGGCAAAAAGGTATTCATTAGAAAGAAAACAATTCAGAAAACCAATTGGATCTTTCCAGTTAATTCAAAAAAAACTTGCTGAAATGTTAACTGAAATCACAAAAGCTCAACTTTTAAGTTGGAAATTAGGAGAATTAATGAACAAAGGAAAAGCAACAACAGCACAGATATCTATGGCAAAAAGAAATAATGTAGAAATTGCATCCAATATAGCAAGAGAAGCGAGACAAATTCATGGTGGTATGGGAATCACAAATGAATTTCCCATGATGAGGCATATGATGAATTTAGAATCCGTAATTACTTATGAAGGAACACATGAAATTCATTTACTTATACTCGGAAACGATATTACAGGGATTCCTTCTTTTGAATAATATATGAAAAAAAATATGGAAAATATTACCGCAAAAGACGGTAAAGAATTAAAGTTCTATAGTTGGCTTCCAGACCAAAAAATAAATGCTGCAATTGGCATCATTCATGGGTTAGGAGAACATTCAAATAGATATAACGACTTTGCAAAATATTTTTGTGATAAAGGATTTGGCATTTACTCTATAGACTTAAGAGGTCATGGGTTATCTGAAGGTAAAAGAGGACATATAAATAATTTTAATACTCTATTAGATGATTCTGAAGAGATGTTTATTCAAATAAGAAAGAGAAATTTAAATATCCCTATGATTATGTTTGGACATAGTCTAGGTGGATGTATTGCTCTTAACTACCTATGTCAAAAAAAAAGTAAAGAAATAGAGTTAGCAATTATTTCAAGTCCATGGTTAAAAACTGTGATTGAACCACCAAAATTTTTATTGTTGATCCAAAAATTATTAAATAAAATATTTCCAAGCTTAACCTTGAATAATAGACTTAATCCAAAGGATTTATCTAAAGATACTTCTATAGTTGAAAATTATATTAAAGACCCTTTAGTTCATAGTAGAATCTCAATAAAAATGTTTTCAGAGGTTAATAAATCAATTAGAAAAATAGAAACAGAAAGCAAACACATAGATATTCCAATTTTATTAATTCACGGGAAAAAAGATAAAATTATATCTTATAAAGGAACAGAAAATGTTGCAAAAAAAATCAAATATTCTAATCTAAAGCTTTTGAAAAAGGTCTTTCATGAACCACATAACGACTATGATAAAAATCAAATTCTTAAATATTACTTTAATTTTATAAATAAAATATTGAAATTCAAGAGTTAATTTTTTTATTATATAACTAAATAATATTATTTTTCTAAAAATTTTTATCAAAACAACAATAACTATGAAATATATATTTAAAACAACATTGATGTTAGTTTCTATTTTAGTTTGCATTTCATGTAGTCAAAAAAACAACAAAAATAGTCAAGAAAAAATGTCAGAAGAAGATAGAAAAGCTTTAGGCGCTCTTGGAAAAATAAATGATGATTGGGTTTCTCTTTCTGATGGGCATTCGTTTGATGGATGGCATATTTTTAAAAAAGAAGGTGTGGATGATAGCTGGATAATTGAAGATAGCGCATTAACCTATGCAGGTGGAGCAGATGGAAACTCTACTGGTAATGATTTAATCTCTGATAGAGAATTTTCTAGCTTTATATTATCCATAGACTGGAAAATATCTGAAGGAGGAAACAGTGGTATTTTTTATGGTGTAAATGAAGAAAGTAACTTTGATCAACCATATTTTACTGCTCCTGAAATTCAAGTAATTGACAATGCTAATTACGACTGGTCTTCAGGAAAAGATGGTAAAATGAACACCCATACTGCAGGAGCACTATATGATTTAGTTGGTCCTCAAGAAAATGTAGCTAAACCATTTGGAGAATGGAATAATTGTATCATTGAAATTAATTATAATACTAATAAAGGATCAGTAACATTAAATGGCAAAAATATTGTTAACTATCCTCTTTTTGGAGAAGAATGGGATGATATGATAAAAAATTCGAAATTTAGAGATTGGACTGAGTTTGGAACACATAGAAAAGGTAGAATTGGCCTTCAAGATCATGGTAAAAAGGTGTGGTATAAAAACATCAAAATAAAAGAGTTATAACTCATGAGAATTTTATATTTTTTATTTCTTTTAATCTTAATTTCTGGTTTTAGTTCAAAAAAAAGATTGGATAAATGGATTATAGATGATCTAGATTATCTTAAAAATTTATATGTAGATATTCATCAAACCCCTGAACTTTCTTTAATGGAAAAAGAAACTTCAAAAAAGCTTGCCGATGAACTGAGAAAAATTGGGTTTGAGGTTACAGAAAATTTTGGTGGTTATGGAATTGTTGGTGTTTTCAAAAATGGAGAAGGTCCAAATATTCTTTATAGAACAGATCTTGATGCTCTTCCTATGGAAGAAAAAACTAATCTCTCATATGCTAGTAAAGAAAGAACTACTAATTTAAACGGGAATGAGGTAAGTACGATGCATTCGTGTGGACATGATATGCATATGACCGTTTGGACTGGTACAGCTAGAGCTTTAATAGAAAAAAAGAATGAATGGAGTGGTACTTTAATAATGATTGGTCAACCCGCTGAAGAAATAGGAGCAGGTGCCATGTTAATGTTAAATGAAGGTCTTTATTCAAAGTTTCCAATACCGGATATGGGAATAGCACTTCATTCTTCACCTACAATTTTGTCTGGAAAAATTGGATTAGGAAAAGGATATATTATGGCTAACACTGAATCCGTAGACATAACTGTTTACGGACAAGGCGCACATGGAGCATCTCCTCACATGTCAATTGACCCAATAGTTACAGCATCATTAATTGTTATGGAACTTCAAACTATTGTTAGCAGAAATATTAACCCATTAGATGATGCTGTAATAACTGTAGGATCATTTAGAGGCGGTACAAAACATAACATCATTCCTGATGAAGTAAAACTTCAACTAACTATAAGAACATATAAAGATGAAGTAAGAAGCTTGATTCATAAAAGGATTAAGGAAATTTGTTATGGAATAGGTGCATCAGTTGGTTTAGATAAATCTCAATGGCCAAAAGTAACCATTCCCGATAATTATACTCCTGCAAATTATAATAACCCTGATTTGGTCGAAAGATTGATTTTCTCAGCTTCCAAAACGATTGGAAAAGACAATGTTGAAGAATCTGAACCTCAAATGGTGGGAGAAGATTTTGCTAGATATGGTACAACACCTGAAAAAGTACCTACTGCTATGTATTGGCTTGGCACGGTACCTAAAGAAAGAATGGATAGATATAATAAAGGAAATTATGCTCTTCCTGCATTACATTCTCCATTTTACTATCCAGAAATTGAAAAATCTATTAAAACTGGCGTATTAGTTAATACGAATGCTCTTATTGATCTATTCAATAATTAGATTCGTTTTTTTATTATTTTTATCCAAGGTTATATTAAACATTTCTTTATATATTTTTATAAAAACAACATTTTTTTGGAGTGAATATATGTCAACTAATGTTTCATTATAAATTTCAAAACTTTTAATAATTAAATTATTATTAATTTTTCCACTAATTTTTATTCTATCGTTTTCTAAGATAAATTCAGAAAATAAAATGGGGGTTTTCTCTTTATTAATTTTAATAAATAAAACTTTTTCAAAATAATTTTTTATCAATTCCTTATTCAATTCAATTTTATCTTGATTATCTATTGAAACTTCTTTATCTAAAGTATATCTAATTCCATCTTCTAAATCATCACGAAAAATTTTAATAATTACTTCAAGATTATTTTCTACTGAATTTATCTCTAAAACACTTATATAGATAGGATGGAATGAAAAATAAAAAAAATAAAAAATGTTGTACAACATCTTAATCAATGAATATAGTGTAATATTAACTAATAAATATTATATCATTTTGACATAAAATTTATATCATTTTAACATCAAGATAATTTTTCTTACTTTTAAAGGTCAATAATTAAAAAATGAACATAAATAACATTTCTAAAAATGAAAGAACATTCGATGCAATTGTTATTGGATCTGGAATGAGTGGTGGATGGGCAGCTAAAGAATTAAGTCAATCGGGTTTAAAAACTCTTGTGCTTGAAAGAGGAAGAGACATCAAACATATTAAAGATTATCCAACAATGAATAAAGCACCTTGGGAATTGCCTTATGCTGATCAACTTACAGCAAGAGAAAGAAAACATTACGACAAACAATTACGAACAGGATATACTGTAAAACAGTCAACAATACATTGGTGGGTAAAAGACACAGATCAACCTTACCAAGAAGTTAAAGGTGAATTTGACTGGATAAGAGGATATCATGTAGGAGGAAAGTCACTCTTATGGGCCAGGCATGTTTATAGATGGAGTAACTTAGATTTTGAAGCAAATGCAAAAGAAGGAATTGGAGTAGATTGGCCAATTAGATATAAAGATATTGAAAAATGGTATGATTATGTTGAATCACATATTGGAATTAGTGGACGAAAAGAAGGGCTTTCTCAACTACCAGATGGAAAGTTTTTGCCTCCTTTTGAATTAAACTGTGTAGAAAAAGACTTTAGAAAAAATTTAAAAGAAAAATTCAAAAATAGAATCTTAACTTCTGGAAGAATTGCTCATATAACAGGAAATGAAAACAACTTTAGTGGACGAGGAAAATGTCAATCTAGAAATTTATGTGTGAGAGGATGTCCTTTTGGAGGATATTTCAGCAGTAATTCTGGAACACTACCAGATGCTGAAAAATCAGGAAATATGACTTTAAGACCTTATTCAATTGTTCACTCTATTATCTATGATGAAAAAAAAGGTAAAGCTACTGGAGTAATTGTTAGAGATTCTGAAACCCTTGAAGAAATTAAATTCTATTCAAAAATAATCTTTTTATGTGCTTCAACAATTAATTCAACTTCTATAATGCTAAATTCAATATCAAACAGATTCCCTAATGGTCTAGGTAATGATTCAGGTGAGCTTGGACATAATATTATGGATCATCATTTCTTAGTTGGTGCAAGAGCAAAAATTGATGGTTATGAAGATAGATATTATACAAAAGGAAGACCTAGTGGTATCTATTTGCCTAGATTTAGAAATTTAGGAAAAAACAATATGGATTATTTAAGAGGATATGGTTATCAAGGTGGAGCAAGCAGAGGAAATTGGTCAAGTGCTGGTGAATCAATTTCTGCAGGAGAAAGTCTAATTAAACAGGCCGTCAAACCAGGAGAATGGACGATGAATCTTCTAGGTTTTGGTGAGGTCCTTCCCTATCATGAAAACAAAATGTATCTTAATTCCTCAAAAGTTGATAAGTGGGGAATCCCTACAGTAAATTTTGAAACTGAAATAAAAGATAATGAAAAGTTAATGAGAAAAGACATGGGAGATTCAGCTGCTGAAATGCTAGAATCATGTGGGTTTAAAAATATTGAGAAATATGATAATAGATATGCTTTAGGTTTAGGGATACATGAAATGGGCACAGCAAGAATGGGAAAAGATCCAAAAGATTCGGTACTAAATAAATGGAATCAAGTTCATAGTTGTAAGAATGTTTTTGTTACTGATGGAGCATGTATGACATCCTCATCATGTGTAAATCCATCAATAACATATATGGCAATAACTGCAAGAGCAGCAAATTATGCTATAAATGAATTGAAGAAAAGAAACCTCTAAAAATGAAAAGAAGAGAATTACTTAAAAATACGTCATTATGGATTTCAGGAATGCTTATAGTTTCTCCATCATCTGTTATGTTAAGTTCTTGTGATATTACTGAAAAAGAAAGTTCTTGGAAATCAGTTTTTTTTTCAAAGAAAAATGCGAATTTATTATATGAGATTATTGATACTTTAATTCCTAATACCGAAATTCCAGGAGCAATAGCAGCAAATGTACATAAGTTTGTTGAATCATATGTTCAAGACGTTTATGATACAGATAAAAGAAAATGGTTTGTTGAAGAGTTGTCTGATTTTGATCAAAAAATCAAAAAGTTTTCAGGTCAATCAATTTTTGATTTAAAATTAGAAGATAGAATCAATACATTAAATCAAATACAAATAGAAGAAGGGAACAATTCATTTTATGTTGATCTAAAAAGATTTGTAATTACAGGATATTTTAATTCTGAAATAGGTGTTAAACAAGCTTTAAATTATAAACCAATTCCTGGAACATTTAAAGGGTGCATACCCTTAGAAGAATCAGAGGGTAAATCTTGGTCATGAAAATAAAAATAGAAAAGATATAAATGAACTCAAATACTATAACAACACCTCTAGATAATTTTTATAAATGGGAAAGTCAAAAATCTAATAAAACATTTTTAATTCAGCCTATTGAAGGAAAATATATTGAATATACTTGGGGGGAAGTTGGTGTGCAAGCTAGAAAAATTTCAAAACATATAAATAAACTGAACCTGAAAAAAGATTCTAAGATTGCAATAATATCTAAAAATTGTGCTCATTGGATAATTGCTGATTTAGCAATAATGATGAGTGGCCATGTTTCTGTTCCTATTTATGCTAATGTTAATGCTAAAACAACAAAATATATTCTTGAACACAGTGAATCAAAAATAGTTTTCATTGGAAAATTAGAAGAAAATGATTGGAAAGAAATCAAGAAGGGAATTCCAACGAATATTAATAAAATAAATTTTGGATATTATAATTTATCGGAAACAGATGGAATGAAAAAATGGGATGATATAATTTCTTCAAATTCACCTATAACAGGAAATCCAAAAAGTAATTTGGATAACATATTTTCTATAATATATACATCTGGAACAACAGGAATACCTAAAGGTGTTGTCTTAAAATATTTCTCGGCTTCGTTAGCAACTCAAAATCTGAATAACATAGTGCCTCTTCTAGAGTCTGAAAGATGGTTTTCATATCTCCCATTATCTCATATTGCTGAAAGAGCACTAGTAGAATTTGGAGGAATCTTTTCAGGTGGAACAATTAGTTTTGCTGAATCACTCGATACATTTTCAAAAAATTTAAAAGACACGCAACCAACCATATTTTTCGGGGTACCAAGAATATGGTCGAAATTTATGATGGGGATTTTAGCAAAATTTTCTCAAAAAAAAATAGATCTTATCCTATCTATACCTTTAATAAATAGTCTTTTTAGAAACGTTATTAAAAAAGCTTTAGGTCTAAATAAATCTAGAATATGCATTACTGGAGCTGCAGCAATACCAGTTTCAACTTTAGATTGGTATAAAAAACTTGGAATAATAGTTTACGAAGCATACGGAATGTCAGAAAATGCAGCTTGTTCACATGGCAATTATCCAGATAATGTTAAGTTTGGTTATGTTGGAAAAGCTATGCCTAACACTGATGTTAAAATAACTGATAGAGGTGAAGTTATAATGAAGAATGGTTGCATGATGGAATGTTATTTTAAAG
This sequence comes from uncultured Marinoscillum sp., assembly GCA_964646945.1. Taxonomy (GTDB): domain Bacteria; phylum Bacteroidota; class Bacteroidia; order Cytophagales; family MED-G16. The sequence goes on from CAZYIL010000002.1 coordinate 33,648, forward strand.
AACCACAAAAAACTAAAGAAGTAATTAAAAACGGATTTCTTTATACGGGTGACAAAGGAGAAATAGATGCAGACGGTTATTTAAAAATTACTGGAAGGGTAAAAGATATATTTAAAACTTCTAAAGGAAAGTATGTTGCCCCAAATTCAATTGAAATGATGTTTAGTAAAAATAAGAAAATTGAACAAATATGCGTTGTTGGAATGAATTTAGTACAACCTTTAGCTTTAGTTGTTTTATCTGAAAATTCAATTAACATTGATAAAAGTGAATTAGAAAAAAATCTCGAAAATACGTTAGAACAAATTAATAATAAACTTGAAAAACATGAAAAGGTTGAAAAAGTAATAATAATGAAATCCCAATGGACTACAGAAAACAATATTCTAACACCAACAATGAAAATTAAAAGAGGAGAAATAGATTCAATTTATGGATATGAGTATTTAAAATGGTATGATTTCTCAGAAAAAATCATATGGGAATAATTCTGACTAGTTCTCCAACCTTGATTTGTTTTTATGTCCAATATATGGGTTATAACCATTTATCTTTTTTTGATAATACCCAGTGCCATTATATTTTCTAGTTTTCTTATTGTTTTCACAAGATTCTGAACAACAACCATTGAAGATTCTTGCTCCTTTTTTAGACATTGGAACATGGATATTACATTCTGGATTTGCACAGTTTACCATTCTATCAGAAAGTTCACCAGTTAAATAACATTTTGATATAGTTGAAGGATTTATCTTATTTACACTTACCGCTATTCTATTGTCAAATACGTAGCACTTGCCATCAAAATCTTCTCCATCTTCTTCTAACCCATATTTAATTATACCTCCATGTAATTGATATACATTTTCAAATCCTTTTTTTAATAGAAATGCACTTGCTTTTTCACATTTTACTCCACCTGTACAATATGTGATAATTTTGTTTTTTTTGTAGATTTCCAAATCCTTTAAATTCTTCTTAAAATCCCTAAAATTATTGATATCTAAAGTCAAAGCATTTTTGAATTTCCCAACTTTATGTTCATAATTAGATCTAACATCTAATATTATAGTATCAGTTGGTTTATTCTTTAAAACCATTTTGAATTCATTAGGTTCTATGTATTTACCAGATAATTTATTTGGATTTACTGTTTTAATTCCAGAATTAACTATTTCATCTTTTAATCTCACATTCAATTTATTAAAAACATGGCTAGGATGTTCATCAATTTTAAATTCTATATTCTGAAACCTTATATCAGATTTTAAATTTTTTATATATTGATTACAATCATTTATTTTTCCAGAAACAGCCCCATTGATTCCTTCGCTAGAAATGATAATTCTTCCTCTTAAATTATTTGTTATGCAAAATAAATGATGATTTTCTCTGAACTCATCAGGATTATCAATATTTGAATAACAATAATATAAAAGAACATTATAATTGTTTTTCATAATAAATTATTTTTTGCTAATAAAATTTCCATTTCTATCTTAATGCTTTTTGCTTGAATAGCTATCTTTTTTTCAAAATCAGAAGAGGAATCTGCATATATTATGCTGCGAGAACTATTTACTAAAACACCACAATCATCAGAAAATCCTAATTTACTTATATTCTTTAAACTACCTCCTTGAGAACCAATTCCCGGTATTAATAAAAAATGATTAGGAACTAATCTTCTAATGTTAACAACATCTTTTTCTCTATTAGCTCCAATTACATACATCATTTTATTTTCATCTGACCATTCTAATGATTTTTTTAATACTACCTCATATAATTTGTTAGACGCAATATTCAATTGTTGAAAATCGTTTGAGCCTTCATTTGAAGTTAAAACTAATAAAATAACCCACTTTCCTTTATATTTTAGATATGGCTTAACTGAATCATAACCCATATATGGCGAAAGAGTAACTGCATCAAACTTAAAAGTTTCAAAGAAAGTTTTTGCATACATTTCAGAAGTATTGCCTATATCTCCTCTTTTTGCATCAGCAATTTTAAAAATGTTATTAGGAATATAATTAATTGTTCTTCTTAAAGATTCAAACCCTTTAGATCCTAAACATTCATAAAAAGCTAAATTTGGTTTATAAGCAATAGCATAATCAGAAGTTGCATCGATAACTCTTTTATTAAATTCAAAAACAGGATCTTTATATTTCAAAAGATGCTTAGGGATTTTATTTATATCGGAGTCTAAACCAACACACAAATAAGACTTTTTGGATTTAATGTTTTTGTAAAGTTCTTCCTTTGTCATATGTTATCTAAAATCAACAATTTCTATATCAGGATATTTTTCAAAATCAAAAGCAAAAAAATCATCAAAATATTTTTCCACTTTAAACTGATTTATGGTATAAACATATTTAGTATTAGACCTATCAAATACAGAGAAATTAAACATTGATGAATCATGTTTATTAATCAAAATTTTAATTTTATAATAACTTCTAGTCTCATCCAATGGGTATAATTCAATTATATGATGTTTAGAATCTTCTCCAAGATAATTATGGTTAAAACCATTCTTATATAAATCAAATACATTATTTAGAGAAATTTCTTGATCATCTGGTTCATAAAAAGATATATTAACCTCATTCAATTCTGGAAGATAAGTCCATACTGTTTTTCCATCATTGATAATTTCTTGACCTTCAATTGTTAAAACATATTTTTCATCTTTAATTATAATTTTTCCTTGAAATGAATCTTCTATATTTTCATCAAGATTTACCATTGAATACTGAAAAGTTGAAGAAAAACTTTCCATTTTTTTATAGAAAGAACTCATTTTATCTAAAATTTCAACTGCTTTTTTATTATTTTCTTGAGAAAACAGTTTTTCAACTGAAAATAAATTCAACAACATAAATATTATTAGCAAAAAATATTTCATAATCATTATTTTAATTATACGTAATTCATTCAAGTGCGTTTAAAATCTTTTCTAAAGAATATTCATCTGGAATCAATACTTCTCGTGCCTTACTTCCCTCAAAAGGCCCAACAATACCAGCGGATTCTAATTGATCAATTAACCTGCCAGCTCGATTATAACCTAATTTTAGTTTTCTTTGAATTAAAGACGTACTACCTTGTTGATGTAATACTAATAATCTAGCAGCTTCCTCAAAAAGAGGATCTCTGTCAGATAAATCAACATCTTTAATGGATTTTTCATTTTCATCAACATATTCAGGAAGTTTATAAGCAGATTCATAACCTCTCTGATCTCCAATCCATACACATATATTTCTTATTTCATCAGTGTCTATAAAAGGTCCCTGAAGTCTTATTATGTCTGATCCCATTGACAATAACATATCTCCCATTCCAACTAATTGTTCAGCTCCACCAGCATCTAAAATTGTTCTTGAATCTACTTTAGAAGTTACTCTAAAAGATAACCTTGCAGGAAAATTTGCTTTTATAACACCTGTAATTACATTAACTGATGGTCTTTGAGTTGCAACTACTAAATGAATACCAATTGCTCTAGCCAACTGTGCTAATCTTGCTATTGGATTTTCTATTTCTTTTCCTGCTGTCATCATTAAATCAGCTAACTCATCTATAACTAATATTAAATATGGTAAAAATCTATGTCCTTCGTTAGGATTTAATTTTCTGTTTTCAAATTTTTTATTGTACTCTTTTATATTTCTTGCTTGCGCATCTTTTAATAAATTATATCTAACATCCATTTCTATACATAATGAATTTAATGTATGAACTACTTTTTTTGTCTCTGTGATTATAGCCTCCTCACTATCAGGAATTTTTGCTAAAAAGTGTCTTTCAATTTTATTGAACAATGTTAATTCAACTTTTTTTGGATCAACAAGCACAAATTTTAGTTGAGAAGGATGTTTTTTATATAAAAGTGATGCAAGCATCACATTTAATCCAACAGATTTACCTTGCCCTGTAGCTCCTGCAATTAAAATATGGGGCATTTTGGTTAAATCAGTAACAAAAACATCATTAGAAATTGTTTTTCCCATAATAACAGGTAAGTCATAATTACTCTTGACAAAAGCTTCTGTTGTCATTACAGACTTTAAATCAACCATTTGTCTATTCTTATTTGGGACTTCAATGCCAATAGTTCCTTTTCCAGGAATAGGAGCAATTATTCTAATCCCAAGAGCAGATAAACTTAAAGCAATATCATCTTCTAAATTTTTTATCTTTGAAATTTTAATTCCCGCTTCAGGAACTATTTCATAAAGTGTTACGGTAGGTCCAATAGTAGCTTTTATCTTTGCAATTTCAATTTTGAAATTTTTTAAAGTTTCAACAATTTTTTCTTTATTAGATTCCAGTTCATCTTTAGATACTTGGACTTTTTTATCAGGATAATCATTTAAAGAATCAAGTTTTGGATATTTATAAGAAGAAAGATCTAGCTTTGGATCATAATTATCTATCTTAGATAATCTTGCAGGATCATCATTTTTTTCTACTTTCAATTCTAAGTCTTCTTCTTTTTTTTTAACAATTTCCTTTTTAACAGTTAACTCTTCTACATTCTTCTCCACCGATTCTTCCTTAATAACATTTGATTTAATAACTTCTTCTTGATCAGTTTCTTCAGTTTCCAACGCATCATCATCATTCTCAAGTAATTCTTCTTCTATTATTTGACCATCTTCTAATTCCTCGTCTATTGATTTGTTTCTATTTAGAAAGTCAAAGTTTAATAATGGAATTGAAATAGAATGAATTTTGAATTGATAAATAGAAAAAATAAATAAAAAAAACAATAAAATTAAAGGAGTAGCCAATCCAAATAAACTTTGAAACAAAAGAGCCAAATTATGACCTATCTTTCCAGAGTAAAAAGATAAAAAATGATTTTCTCCAACAATTATTAATAAAAAACCTAATAAAACAGTAATCCAAAAAATACTAAAAACACTTATCCCCACTATGTTAAAAACAGAATAACTAAAATCCTTAAAAACTAATTTGGATCCTATGGATAAAAAGATTGGAACAAGAAAAATAGATGATATGCCAACTCCTTCAAAAATTAAGTAGTGAGAAATAAATGCACCGAAATAACCCAACCAATTCTGGACTTCCTGTCCAGCATTTAATGCAGAAATATTGGATGTCATAAGATCAAAATCTAGTGTTCCAGTGAAATAAAAAGAAATTGAAGAAAAAAGAAAAAAGATTGAAAAAAATAAAAAAACTGCTCCAATTATTAATTTACTTTTTTGAATAAAGTTTTTTGAATCAGAGTTTTCCTCATCAAATTCAGAACTATAAAAATCACTTACCATTTATTTTTTTTCAAAATTAAACAAATAGATTAATCTTTTAATAACTCATCTATCATAATTTTATTTATTCTCCTCATTAAACTAGGACCTTCATAAATCCATCCAGTATATACCTGAACAATTGTAGCTCCTGCATTGATTTTTTTCATCGTTGTATCATAACTTGAAACACCACCAACACCAATTATTGGCAAAGTACCATTTGTCTTTTTTGATATATACCTGATGATTTCTGTTGACTTCTTCTCAACAAGACTACCGCTTATTCCTCCTTGATTTAAATTAGATTCACTTAAAACACTTCGATCCAAAAAAGTATTTGTCGCTACAATCCCATCAATTTTATTTTGAATTACAACATCAATAATCTCATCTATCTCACTAAATGAATTATCCGGTGATATTTTTAACAGAATTGGTTTTGAAAACTTTTTTTTGTTGTTTTCATTCTGCAGACACTCTAATAATTTAGATAAAGGTTTTTTGTTTAATAAACTTCGTAATCCAGGAGTATTTGGGGAACTAACATTTACTACAAAATAATCTACTAGATGAAAAAGTTTCTTAAAACAGATTAGATAGTCATTCCAAGCATTTTCATTTAATGTATCTTTATTTTTTCCAATATTAGCTCCTATAATACAATCTCCATTATACCTTTTTAATCTTTTGGCAATAAGATCAACCCCATCATTGTTAAATCCCATACTATTAAGCAAAGATTTCTTACTATTTAATCTAAATAATCTAGGTTTATTATTTCCTCTTTGAGGTTTTGGAGTTACAGTTCCAATTTCAATATGTCCAAAACCAAATAAAGATAATTCTTTAATTAAAAATGCATTTTTATCAAAACCAGCTGCTAAACCTATCCTATTCTTAAATTTTAAATTAAAAACTGACTTGTTTAATACCTGATTGTTTAATGTAAAAAAATACTTGATTATATAAGATACAAGAGGAATCTTACATACTACTTTCAAAAAAATACATGAAAAATTATGTATAAATTCTGCTGGAAATAAAAAAAGAATAGGTCTGATAACCAACTTATACATAATACAAATATAAATCTATTAACTCCTAGGATGAAATTCTTTTATCACTTGCTTTAAATATTCTCTGTCAAGGTGTGTGTAAACTTCCGTTGTAGTAATTGATTCATGGCCCAGCATTTCTTGGACTGCCCTTAAATCAGCTCCTCCTTCTACCAAATGAGTTGCAAAAGAATGTCTAAATGTATGAGGGCTAACTTTTTTATTCATTCCAACACTTATTGAAAGATTTTTAACAATTATAAAGATCATATTTCTTGTTAATTTTTTACCATGTCTATTTAAAAATACAAAACCATCATTTCCTTTTTTTATTTTCTTCTTATTTCTATAATCATTTAAATAAATATTTATATACTTGATAGCATGTCTTCCAATTGGAACAAGTCTTTCTTTTGATCCCTTTCCTAAAACCTTTATGAAACCAATATCTAAAAATAGATTTTGAATTGAAAGATTTATCAATTCAGATACTCTTAATCCTGAACTATATAGAGTCTCGATTATTGCTCTATTTCTTGTCCCTTCCATAGATGACAAATCTATACCCATTAATAACTTATTAATTTCTTCTAGAGAGAGAACTTCTGGTAGTTTTCTCTTCAATTTGGGAGATTCAATTAACTCCATAGGATCTAAAGTGATTTTTTCTTCCAAAACCAAAAACTTGTAAAAAGATTTCAAACCCGATACAATTCTTGCCTGAGAAAAAGAAGAAATTCCTAAATGATTAACATATTCTAAAAAATCATTGATAAGGATAATATCAACTTGAAGAGGATTTGCTTTTATATTTTTTAATTCAAGAAAACTTTTTAATTTTTTTACATCATTTATGTATGCTGAAATGGAATTTTCAGATAAAGACCTTTCTAATTTTAAATAAGAAGAATAATCATTTAAAAACAAATCCCACATTGTTTTGTAGTTTATTATTTAAATTTATTTAATGAAATTAATAATAATTAATGGTCCAAACCTAAATCTTTTAGGAATCAGAGAAAAAAATATTTATGGAAATAAATCTTTTGAATCTATTTTTAAAGAACTTGAATCTAAATATCAAAATGTTTCTTTAGAACAATTTCAATCAAATCATGAAGGTGAAATTATTGAAAAAATTCAAGAAGTTGGCTTTAGTTACGATGGTATTATAATTAATGCAGGAGGATTTACCCACACTTCTGTTTCTATTCGAGATGCTATTGCCTCAATTTCAACACCTGTTCTAGAAGTTCACATATCTAATATTCTATCAAGGGAAAGCTTCAGACAAAAAAGTTATTTATCAGAAGTATGTGTTGGAATTATTTCTGGACTTGGAATAAAAGGATATGATCTAGCCATACAATATTTTACTTCCAAATAATTAATAAATGATAACAATATATACGGATGGATCAAGTAGAGGAAATCCAGGACCAGGAGGATACGGAGTTGTTATGATCTATAAAGGAAATAGAAAAGAAATTAGTGGGGGTTTCAAAAAGACTACAAATAATAGAATGGAACTTCTCGCTGTAATAAAAGGGTTAGAAGCTTTAAAACAAAATGATATTGATGTTATCATATTTTCAGATTCTAAATATGTAGTTGAATCAATAGAAAAGGGTTGGTTATGGAATTGGGAAAAAAAAAGGTTTAAAAAAAAATCAAATTCTGACCTTTGGAAAAGATTGATTCCTCTTTATAAGAAATTTAACATAAAATTTAAATGGGTTAAAGGACACGATGGAATAGAAGAAAATGAAAGATGTGACGAATTAGCAAATTTTGCAACTTTAAATACAGATTTAAAAATTGACACGGGTTATGAAAAATCCCATAACACCAAAGAATTATTTTAATGTTAAACTAGTATAAAGACTTGCTCCAATTATTCCAGCATCATTTTCTAATTTAGCAGGAACAAGTTTTGACCTACTTTTAATTAAATGTTTGAATTCGTTAAAAGATTTACTAATTCCACCACCAAAAATTATTAAATCGGGGGAAATTAAATCTTCAACATATTTTATATATTCATTGAATCGGCTTGTCCAATCAATGATAGATAAGTCTAATTTTTTTCTTGCACTATTTGAGGTATATTTTTCTGCACAATCCCCATACATTTTGAGATGACCAAACTCAATATTAGGCACTAAAGTGCCATTCAAAAAAATTGATGATCCTATGCCAGTACCAACAGTTAACATCAGAACCGTTCCTTTTTTGTTTTTACCTGCACCAAATTTCATTTCAGCTAAACCTGCTGCATCAGCATCGTTTAAAATGTATGATTCACAGCCTGTCTTTCTAGATATTCTTTTACTTACATCTATTCCAACCCATTTTTTACTAACATTTGCAGCTGTTAGAATCTTATTTTTAACAACAATTCCTGGAAAACCACAACCAACATATTTGTTCCAATCAAGTTTTTTGATAATTTTCTTCTTTATTGACTTTATAACCTTTTTTGGAGATGATGGTGATGGAGTTTCAAACCTTATTCTCTCAGAAACAATTTTTCCTAATCTGGTCTCAACTATTCCTGCTTTAATTCCTGAACCGCCAATATCTACTCCTAATATTTTCATTCAATCTACTATTCTTAGTTTAGCAAAACTCAATAATAATGTTTTTTCTCCTACTAACTTAAAATTTACTATGGCTTTTTTTTGATGAGAATTTATATCTAACTTTTGAATGGAACCATAACCAAACTTTTGATGTTCAACTTTCATACCCTCTTCTAAATCATCCATATTACTTTGATGAAAGTTTGCAGAAGGAACATGTGATAATTTACTGATTCTTTTGAATTTGTTTTTATTGTTATGAAGCAAATTCTTTACAAAATTTTGATTAGAAGAATCATCAGATAAATTTTCAACATATCTATGATCAATTTCTTGAATAAATCTACTAGGTTGACATTCTTTTAAAATTCCATATCTGTATCTTGAATTTGAATATGTTACATATAATTTTTTCATCGCTCTTGTAATAGCTACATAAAATAATCTTCTTTCTTCTTCAAGATCTTTCCTGGAACTTAACATCATTTGAGATGGAAAAAGATCCTCTTCAACACCAACAATAAATACCACTTTAAATTCTAACCCTTTAGCCATATGAATTGTCATTAAAGAAACAAATTCCTCTTCTGTTTTATTTTGTTCAACATCATGATCTGTTAATAATGCAATTTCTTGCAAAAAAGAATCTATAGTTTTTTTCTCTGTACTTGGAGAATCTATATATTCTTTAATTGAATTTAATAACTCTTGGATATTTTCATATTTATTTAACCCTTCAACAGTTTTATCGTCATATAATTCTTTAATTAAGCCTGATGTCGAGGCGATATGTGAAGCAGATACATATGCGTCATTATTTTTAACAAATAAAATAAAACCTCTAATTAATTCAGAAAAGTTTTCGATTGCGACAGCTACTCTATTGTTAAAATATTTCCTTACATTTAAAATAACATCCCATAACCCAAGATTTTTTTCGTTAGCGAGAAGAATAATTTTTTCAATGGTAGTCTTTCCTATTCCTCTGCGTGGAAAATTTATTATCCTTCTCAAAGATTGTTCGTCATTTTGATTAATTGTAAATCTTAAATATGCTAACAAATCTTTGACCTCTTTTCTCTGATAAAATGAGATTCCTCCATACACTCTATAATGAATTCCTGTTCTTCTTAAAGCTTCTTCTATTGCCCTAGATTGACTATTAGTACGATACAAAACAGCAAAATTTGAATTTGAAAATTGATGTTTATTTTTTTCTTCAAAAATTAACGAAGCAACTAATTTTCCTTCTTTATTATCGGAAAAAGATTTTTTTATACTAATTAATTCTCCAGAATTATTATCTGTCCAGATTGTTTTGCTGATTTTAGATTTATTATTGCAAATTACAGAATTTGCTGCACCAACTATATTTTTTGTAGATCTGTAATTTTGCTCCAACTTTATTAATTTTAGTTCTTGGTAATCTTTTTCAAAATTCAAAATATTATTTATATCTGCTCCTCTAAATGCATAAATGCTTTGAGCATCATCACCAACAACACAAATGTTTCTGCTCACAGCAGATAGTTTTTTTGTTATCAAATATTGAGAAAAATTTGTGTCTTGAAATTCATCAATTAGAACATATTTAAATCTCTGTTGATACTTATTTAATATGTCTATATGTTCTTTAAACAGAACATTGGTGTTAAAAAGCAAATCATCAAAATCCATGGCTTGAGATTTAAAACATCTATTTACATACTTTTTATAAATGACACCTATATTAGGTCTTAAAGAAGAAGCATCTTCTTCCTGAATTGTTTTATTGTTAAGATATTCATCACAAGATATCAATCTGTTCTTAGCATTTGAAATTCTATTGTATACATAATTTTCTTTATATAATTTGCTATCAAACCCTAACTCTTTAACAATAGATTTAATTAAAGATTTTGAATCTTGAGTGTCATAAATAGTGAAATTAGATGGATAACCAATTCTATTTCCTTCAGATCTTAATATCCGTGAAAAAACTGAATGAAAAGTGCCCATCCATAAATTTCTAGCATCTGTGCCCACAACATTTTCTATTCTATCTTTCATCTCATTTGATGCTTTATTAGTAAAGGTTAAAGCCAAAATTGAAAACGGATCTTGATTATATTTTTTAATTAAATGAGCAATTCTATAAGTCAATACTCTAGTTTTACCAGAGCCGGCACCGGCAATTACCAAACATGGGCCTTCAACATTTAAAACAGCCTCTCTTTGAGAATTATTTAATTCTTTGATGTAATCCATAAATGTATCAACAAAATAACTAAAGGAATCTAATACTTATTTCAAAAAAAAATTAGTTAGTTTTGGAAAAAGTTTAAAATAAAATATGGAATATAATACAACAAGAGAGAAATTAACATTAAGAGAGTATGGAAGAAATTTTCATAAGCTTATTAATCATGTAAAAGAAGTAAAAGCAAAAGCAAAAAGAACTTCTTTGTCAAAAACGTTGGTTAAGTTAATGAATATGGCGCATCCTGAATTTAGAAATCAAAATGAAGTTGAACAAAAGCTTTGGGATGATTTGTATATCATGTCAGACTTTGATCTAGATGTAGATAGTCCCTATCCAAAACCAAAAAAAGAAGAATTAGCAATAGTTGGAGACAGATTAAAATACCCAAAAAACAAGATAAAATTTAGACATTATGGTCAAAAAATTGAATTATTGATTGAGAACGCATGTAAAATTAAGGACTCTAAAGAAAAAGAATCAGCAATAATACATATAGGAAAAATTATGAAATCCTTTTTTGGTATGTGGAATAAAGAATCCATAGACAATAGAGTAATTATTGACAACATAAAAGAAATATCAAATAATAAGCTCAGTATTGATATTAAAAAGGTGGAAGAACTTAATTTATTTTATAAACAAACAAGAGAAAGAGGTTCCAGATCTTATCATAGAAAAAATTTAAGACCTAAAAGAACATACAGAAATAAAAGAAGGGGATAATGAGCTCGTTCAGAATTGTCGGGGGAAAAAAATTAAAAGGAGAAATTATTCCTCAAGGTGCAAAAAATGAAGCACTTCAAGTAATTTGTTCTGTCATTTTAAGCTCCGAAAAAATAACCATTCATAATATTCCCAATATAAAAGATGTTCTATTACTTATTGACTTATTAAAAGAATTAGGAGTAGAAATAAATAAACATTCAGATTCTAGTTATTCCTTTAAATCTGTAAAGATAAATTCTAGTTATTTACATTCTAATGCTTTCTATAATAAAGCTTCTAAAATAAGAGGATCCGTTATGTTAGTAGGTCCTCTTCTGAATCGATTAGGATTTGCTTCAATTCCTAAACCTGGTGGTGATAAAATTGGAAGAAGAAGAATTGACACTCACTTAAACGGATTAAAAGAGTTAGGAGCCCGTTTTAGTTATAATAACAAAAATGCAACTTATGATATTTCTTCTAAAAAACTAAAGGGAAAATATATTTTATTAGATGAAGCCTCGGTCACCGGAACAGCAAATATTATAATGGCTTCAGTTTTGGCTGAAGGCACTACCACAATTTATAATGCAGCTTGTGAGCCTTATGTTCAACAACTCTGTCTAATGATTAAATCTATGGGTGCTAATATTTCTGGAATAGGTTCAAATATGTTAATTATCAAAGGAGTAAAAGAATTGAAAGGAACTTCTCATACAATTCTTCCAGATATGATTGAAATAGGAAGTTTTATTGGTCTTGCTGCCATGACTCAATCAGAAATTAGAATTAAAAATGCTAACATTAAAAATTTGGGAATTATTCCTGATACTTTTAAAAGGCTAGGTATTGATATTAAATTTGACAATGATGATATTTTTATCCCTAGTCAAAAAAATTATGAAATAGAATCATTTATTGATGGTTCAATAATGACAATTTCTGACTCTATATGGCCTGGATTTTCACCAGATTTATTAAGCATTGCTCTTGTTGCCGCTATTCAGGCTAAAGGCACTGTTCTTATTCATCAAAAAATGTTTGAAAGCAGATTGTTTTTTGTTGATAAACTTATTGAAATGGGCGCTCAGATCATCCTCTGTGATCCTCATAGAGCTACTGTAATCGGACTTAATAGACAGTTTCCTTTAAAAGGTATAAGCATGTCATCACCGGACATAAGAGCTGGAGTTTCATTGCTTATTGCAGCACTTTCTGCAGAAGGAGAAAGCATAATTGATAACATTGATCAGATTGATAGAGGATATAGTGATATAGAAAATCGATTAAAAAAATTAGGGGCTGATATTCAAAGAATCTAATCAAATTTTTTTCTTAAGCTTTTCAGACTATAAAATGGAGTTTGTGTTATAAATAAATCTGTAACCCAAGTAGGTATTCCTGCAATATCAGAATGAGATTGAAGTGAAACTTTTGTCCTGTTATTATCA
>CAZYIL010000003.1:0-42895 GCA_964646945.1 uncultured Marinoscillum sp.
CAAATTCCTTCAGGTATTTTCAGCAAAAATGAAATTAATATTATTGGGAATGGAGTTGTTCTTGATCCAATAATTTTTAAAAATGAAGTAGAACAAATCCATAAGAAATTTGAAATCGAATTATTTTCTAATCTTCATATATCAAATAAAGTGCAAATAATTACTCCTTCTCATAGATTTGCTGATAATATTTTAGAAAAAGAAAAAGGAGATAAAAAAATCGGTTCTACCCTTAGAGGGATAGGTCCAACTTATCAAGATAAAATAGGCAGACACGGTTTAAGAGTTGGAGATATTACTTATGATAATTTTAAAAAAAAATATAATAATCAGAAAAAAATGCATTCATATCTTTTTAAAAAGGTTAAAGACATTGATTTTGATAAAGAAGAAAAAAAATTTTTTAGTGCCATCAATTTTCTTAAAAAATTTAATTTAACAGATACAGAATATCTTATCAATAAGAATTTAATCAATGGAAAAAATGTTCTGGCAGAAGGGGCGCAAGGGACTTTATTAGATATTGATTTTGGCAGTTATCCTTATGTTACATCTTCAAACACTACCACTGCAGGAGCTTGTATTGGATTAGGAGTTTCTCCCAAAAATGTTGGCAATGTTTATGGCGTTTTTAAAGCATATTGTACTAGGGTTGGAAAAGGGCCATTTCCCACTGAGCTATTTGATCAAAAAGGGAAAGAGATTGCAAAAAGAGGGAATGAGTATGGTTCTACAACAGGTAGACTAAGAAGATGTGGTTGGTTAGATATTTTGGCTTTAAAATATGCTGTAATGTTGAATGGAGTAACTGAATTATTTATGATGAAAGCAGATGTTTTATCCGGGTTTGATACTGTTTATGTGTGTACAAAGTATCTATTTAATGGCAAAGAAATTGATTACTTTCCATCAACAATTGGTGATTCTACATTAAAACCAATTTTTAAATCTTTTAGAGGTTGGAAAATGAATATTTCAAATTGTAAGAAATCATCTGATTTTCCAAAAGAACTAATTGAATACATTAATTTTATAGAAAATAATCTCCAATTACCAATTAAACTAGTTTCTTTAGGCCCGGATAGAAAACAAACAATTTTGATGTGAGAGATTATTAATTAAGTCTAATAATTTCTTTATATTTGTATACTTTTTGAAATTATTTTATAATCGAATAATGATTTGTGTTTTGTTATCGTTAAACTCTATTATAAAATAATTTTTTAAATTTTTTTTTAATTTAATTAATTATAAATATAAATATTATGAAAAGAGTACATGATAAATTAAATATTTTGATTGTTTGCACTGTGGTAGCGATTGCTGCAGTTGGTTATCTTCTTATACAAACAGGAACTATTGATCCAACTATGGCTTCAGGTTCTGGTATAACAAGTATTAAAAAAGCTGAAAAGTATTCTAAAAAGAATACTGTTGAAGTAGAATTAGAAGGTGAAGAAATGCAAGAAGTTTTGCAGAACGAAAACTTCATGAGTATGATTGGATCACCTGAATTTGCTAAACTAGTTGAAAACGATGAATTTTTAAAAGTTCTTGACGATCCTGTGTTTAGCATTGTAGCTGATGTATTGGGAAATGGTGAATTAATGAGTAATGAACCTTTGACATCTCAAGGAAGAGACGGTGGAGGATTAGGGAAGGATTTAAGAGAAGGAACAGTAGGAGGTACTGGTGCAGATTTTAACCCAGACAGAGGTGCTGCAGGTGGTGGTGTTAGAGATGGTAATACTCATATCTCTCAATCAGGTGGTGAAAACTTTGGTCCTGACAATATTTCTAATTCAGGAGGAAAAGGTCCAGGAAAACTTCTTATGAAAATGGGAGAATTTCAAAAATTCTTGAAAGGAGCTGATTTTCAAAAGTTTGCTAATAGAGCTGAATTTCAAAAGTTCATGAAAAGTGGAGCTGATTTTTCAAAATTTGCGAAAGATGCTGCATTTCAAAAATTTCAGAAAGGAGCTGATTTTCAAAAATTTCAAAAAGGAGCTAATTTTCAAAAATTCATGAAAGATGCTACTTTACAAAAATTCATGAAAGGAGCTGATCTTCAAAAGTTTGCTAAAGGAGCTGATCTTCAAAAGTTTGCTAAAGGAGCTGCTTTTGCAAAATTTGCTAAAAATCAAGACTTTATGAAGTTCATGAAAGGAGCTGATTTTCAAAAATTTATGAAAAGTGGAGCTTACGATAATTTTGATAATGGAGCTTCTTTTCAAAAATTCATGAAAGGCGCTGATTTTCAAAAATTCATGAAAGGCGCTGAATTCCAAAAATTTCAGAAAGGCGCTGTAGAGTAATAGTTATTATTATTTGTTTTTAAAAAGGGAGAAAATAAGAATATTTTCTCCTTTTTTTTTTATCTTCATGATACAAAATATTTTGAAGTGATGAAAAAGTTCTTTATTCTAATTTTCTTTTCGATTCTTTTCAGTTTTAATTCTTTATTTTCTCAATTAAATAAGTTAGAGATTTCTGATTTTCATATAGTTACTCTTAGTTTTGCTCATTCTCACATTCTACCACATGCTGCTCGATGTGCTCATAATGCACTTAATTTTCATAGAAAATTATTTGATTATGAACCTAGAGAGAAAATCTATGTTATGATACAAGATTTCGGTGATTATGGAAATGGTGGTGCAACTTCCTTACCTAATAACATGGTTTCAACGTGTATTTCTCCTATGAATTACGCTTTTGAATCCAGTGTTGCTGGGGAAAGAGTATTTGCTATCATGAATCATGAACTTGTACATATTACAGCCTTAGATAATTATTCCAATACTGATGTTTTCTATAGAAATCTTTTTGGTGGAAAGGTTAGAAATACAAATGATCATCCTATCTCTATGTTATACAGTTATCTTACCAATCCAAGATATTATTCTCCTAGATGGTTTCATGAGGGTATTGCTGTATTTGTTGAAACTTGGATGGATGCCGGTACTGGTAACGCTCTTGGTAACTACGATGAAATGTTTTTTAGAACTAGAACATTTGAAAATTCTAGAATTTATTCTGCTCAAGGTTTGGAATCAGAAGGAACTTCAGCAGATTTCATGTCTAAAGCTAATTCTTATTATTATGGAACTAGATTTATGAGTTATGTTGCTTATGAGTATGGACCTGATAATCTAATAGAATGGATAAAAAGAAAAGATGGAAGTAAACGTGGATTTGCTTCAAACTTTAAAAATGTTTTTGGTTTATCAATAAGTAAAGCTTGGAATAATTGGATCGATTTTGAAAGATCTTTTCAGAAAAAAAATATAGAGGGACTTAAAAAATATTCTGTAACGGAATATGAAAAAGTGACAGAAAGAGTTCTTGGAGGTGTTTCATATGCTTTTCATGATAAAAAAAAAAATAAAATTTATGTTGCTGTTAATTATCCTGGAAAAATACCACACATAGCAAGTATAAATTTACTAACGGGAGAAATTGATAGATTAAAGGATGTTAAAGGTCCTGCCCTTTTCAATGTTACTTCGCTTGCTTATGATGAAAAAAATGATTTATTATTTTATACAACTGATAACAGTGCAAATAGAGATTTAAACAGTTATAATTTAAAAACAAAAGAATCTATATTATTACAAAAGGATTGTCATATTGGAGATTTAGCTTTTAACAAAAAAGATGAATCTATATGGGGAGTTAGACATCTGAATGGATATAATACCATCGTGAGAATGCCAAAATACAATTCTGAATTTCCAAACGATTATTATATCAATTGGGAACAAAAATATACTTTACCTTATGGTCAAGATATTTTTGATATAGATGTATCACCTGATGGTCAAAAGCTTAGTGGAGCAGTTACTGATTATTTTGGAAATCAATATCTTAATATCTATGACATAGAATCGTTTGATAATGAAAATAAAGATGACATCATTTATAAAGAAGTTTTTAATTTTGATGTGGCTTCTCCACAAAGTTTTAGATATACAGAAAATGGAGATTTTTTGATAGGATCTTCATATTATACTGGTGTAAGCAATATATGGAGAGTTAATACAAAAACTTATGAAGCTGATGACATTAATCTAATGTCTAATGCTATTACTGGATATTTTAGACCTTTAGAAATTGATTCTGATAGATTATTTGCTTTTAAGTATACCAGTGATGGCTTCCTTCCTGTTTATATACCTAACATAATCATTGAAAATATTGAAACGATTCAATATTTAGGAAATGAAACAATTAAAAAACATTCTAAACTTGAGGAATGGGAAAATGCTATACCTACTTCAAAGAATGTTAATTTAGATGAAATAACTGTTGATGATGGTTATTATTTACCTAGAAAAGAAATGAAATTAAATTATGCTTATCCAATTGTTATAGGGTATAAGGATAATGTTGGTGTAGGGTATAAGTTTAATTTTGAAGATCCATTCAGCTTAAGATCTATTGATTTTTCTTTTTCATTCACACCAACAAAATGGAAAAATGGATTAAGTGATGGAAGTGTTGATATTGAGAAAGATGAACAATTGCATGCTTCTTTCAATTTTTCAACTAGTAAAGCAGGAGGCTTTTTGTCTGGAAATTATGATTTCTTTGCTCATTATAATAAGGATAATTTTTATGATTTATTTGGTCCAACAAAAAGATCTAGAAAAGGATTATTATTTGGGTTTAACAATAGAAGATCTTTAGTTTTTGATGGTCCTAAAAACTTGGATTTAAGTCTTGGGTTTAGGGGTTTTTATGGCTTAGATCAATCTCCAGATTTTCAGCAGATTGATAATTTTGATAAGGACTATGATACTAATCTATTTTATGATATTTTTTCCTCTCTGTCATTTAGAAATATAAGGAGATCAGTGGGAGCTGTGGATGGAGAGAAGGGTATTCTTATGTCTGTAACTGGTTCTTCTTCGATTACTGAGGGAGCTTTTTATCCTACCTTTACAGGAAATTTTGATTTAGGGTTACAACTACCTATTAATCATACATCTCTTTGGCTTAGAAATGCTGCTGGTAATTCATTTAGTAAAGAGGTAAATCCTTTTTCAAGATTTGGATTTGCTGCTTTTGGAAACAATTATATCGACTATCTATCTTCAAAACGGTATAGGGGTACGTATTCTTTTCCAGGTGTGAGTTTTGATTCCGGAGAAAACATTATTGCTAAAACATTTTATAAGCTCACTGCAGAGTTATTGCTTCCTCCAGTAAGGTATAGAAAAGTTGGTTTTTTTAATTTCTTCGCATCTTGGTCTCATCCTACAATTTTTGCAGGATTTCTTACTGCAAAAGATATTAATATTTCTGGAATAGATATTAAAGAAAATTTTTATAATATTGGAATTCAGTTAGATACAAGGTTGGTGATGTTTTCTCACCTAGCTTCAACTTTATCAGTTGGTTGGGCAAGAGCATATGATATGGAAAATTCTAATAAATCTTATGATGAATGGATGATATCGTTAAAGTTTTAAACTAAAAATAAATGAAACATATTTTTGTAAAAAGCATTTCTGGTACAATTATGGTAACCCTTCTTTATTTGGTCTTATTTTATCCACTTGTTTTAATTCATAGGTTTGATTGGTATGATTTAATGTTAGTTACCCTATCTATCAGTCCAGGTATTTTTATTATGTTTTTCATATATCATTCTGATGAATATGATAAAGAACCAGTAAGTCTTCTTGCGACAAGTTTCATCATGGGAGCAATGAATTTGCATTTAGATGTAGATATACTTGAATTTTTCTTTTCATATATTAATGTAGAAAATAACTTTCTTAGAGTAGGAGGTGAGGCCTTAACAGTCTCTATTACGGAAGAAATGTTAAAATTTTTGGTTGTAATATTAATTATTTTTCCAAATAAAAGCTTTGATGAACCTTTTGATGGGATAGTGTATTCAGTATTTGTTGGAATGGGATTTGCAACGGCTGAGAATATAACTTATGTACTACAAGGATCTTCAACAGTAGCTCTTTTTAGAATGATAACAGCAGTTCCAGCTCATTTTGCTTTTGCTGTTATTATGGGTTACTACTTAGGTAAAGCCAAGACTTGTAATCAGGGTAAAATGTGGTTTTATATATTTTTATCTTTGTTTGTTTCTATTTTCATGCATGCCATTTATGATTATTTTTTATTTTTAGATTTTGTTCCTGGTATATGGTTAGGTGGAATAATTACATTGGGAGTTGCTATTCTGTTTTCTAGAATGGCAATTATAGAACATCTTGAAGCTTCTCCTTTTAAAAAATAATTTTTTTTCTAGGATTAACACTAGGTTATTATGAATTATCAAAATATATTATAATTTTGTGCAAATATTTTCGAACCGTTAATGTCTTTAATTCTAAAATCGTTATTAGTTTTTGATTTAAACTCAGACTTTAATTCTAAAAAAGTAAATATTTTAATAGGAAATGATGGTAACATAAAAAAGATTAGTTCCCATTCAATCAAAACTTCAGCTACTAAAACTATAGATTGTAATGGGATGATGGTTTCTCCTGGATGGTTTGATTTTAGATCTAATTTTTGTGATCCAGGATATGAACATAAGGAGGATTTAATTTCTGGTTCTTATACAGCAGCTTGTTCTGGGTTTACAGATATACTTCTTATGCCTAATACTAATCCGGTTTTGCAATCAAAAAATGATATTTCATATGTCAAGAACAAAACATTAAATGAACTCACTTCTGTACATCCTTGTGCTGCTCTTACAAAAAACACTGATGGGATAGAATTAAATGAGATTTTAGACCTTGATAAAGCAGGTGCGATTGCTTTTACTGATGGAGAGAAAGAAATTCAAAATTCTGATATTTTGTATAAATCTTTGCTTTATATGAATCAATTTGATGGATTATTAATAAATAAACCTAGGGATTATAACCTTTCCAAACTTGGAATGGTAAATGAAGGAATCAGTAGCACGCTAACAGGTATTCAAGGCATCCCAAATATTGCAGAGGAGATAATGATAAAAAGAGATTTATCTATCTTAAAATATTCGGGGGGAAAAATTCATTTTTCTGGTATATCAACCAAATCGTCTGTTGATATAATCAGAAAAGCTAAAGCTGAAGGGTTAAATGTCTCATGTGATGTTTCAATTTATAATGTATTATTGGATGATAGTTCAATATTAAATTTTGAAACCAATTATAAATTAGATCCTCCTTTAAGAACAAAAAAAGATATAGATGCTTTAATAGATGGTTTAATAGATGGTACTATAGACGTAATTTCTTCTTATCATCAACCTCAAAATATAGAAAACAAAGATGTTGAATTTTATTCTGCTAGATATGGAATGATTTCACTTCAAACATTTTTTAGCAATATCTTAATATTATCTAATAAAATAGATCTAGAATTACTCATTCCAAAATTTACAACAAACCCTAGAAAAATATTAAACTTACCAGAAAGAGTTATTAAGATAGGTTCTCCAGCTTTATTAACCATTTTTGATAAGAACTCTTCATGGGATTATAATATAGAAAATAATTTATCGAAATCTTATAATTCACCTTGGTTAGATTGGTCTTTAAGAGGAATGGTATTTGGAGTCGTAAATTCTAAAAAATCGATATTTAATCATTAAATTAAATTTTTTATGAATTTATCAATTGTTATTCCTGCTTATAACGAAGACGAATCTATTCCTGAATTAATTACTTCGATAAAAAACAATGTACCATCATCTATAAAATATGAAGTTATTATTGTAGATGATGGAAGCACTGATAACACATGGAAAATTATTGAAAATCAAGTAAATGAAAATAATTTTTTGAAAGGAATTCGATTTCTTAAAAATTATGGAAAATCAGCTGCTTTAGATATTGGATTTAAATATTCATCAGGAGAAGTAATTATTACAATGGATGCAGATTTACAGGATGATCCCATTGAAATAGAATCTCTTTATAATATGATTCTTGATAAGAATTATGATTTAATCTCAGGATGGAAGAAAAAAAGATTTGATCCAATTACAAAAACATTGCCTTCAAAATTTTTTAATTTTGTAACAAGAGTTTTTTCAGGTATTAAACTAAATGATTTTAATTGCGGAATTAAAGCTTATAAAAAATCAGTAGTTAAGAGTATTTCAATTTATGGTGAAATGCATAGATATATACCTTTAATAGCAAAATGGAATGGATTTAATAACATAGGTGAAAAAGTAGTGAAACATAATCCTAGGAAATACGGTAAAACAAAATTTGGTTTAGAGAGATTTATTAATGGTTTTTTAGATTTAATTTCGGTCAGTTTTGTTTATAAATTTAAAAAGAAACCAATGCATTTCTTTGGGAGTTTGGGAGTTATCTCCTTTTTTTTAGGATTACTTAGTACATCTTGGATCATTTATGATAAGATGTCAAAAATTTCTGAAGGTATTCCAATAAATGAAATTAGACCAGTTACTGATCAACCACTTTTCTATATAGCATTAGTCTCTATAATTATAGGAGCTCAACTTTTTCTGGCTGGCTTTTTAGCTGAGATTATTATCAAAGTTAATTCTAAAAATGATGATCAAGTTATCAGTGACAAGAAAGGCTTCAGTTAATGAAATTTTCTATCGTAATTCCTGTTTATAATAGACCTGATGAAATCAATAATCTAATTCAAAGCATTACTAATCAAAGCTTTAAAGATTTAGAAGTTATAGTTGTAGAAGATGGTTCAGATGTCAGTTCTGAAAAAACAATGGATAAGTTTAAGAAAAATATTAATTTAAAATATTATAAAAAAAGAAATGAAGGACCAGGATTGGCTAGAAATTATGGTTCAAAATTTGCTCTAGGAAAATGGATTATTTTTTTAGATTCAGATTGTATTATTCCAGTTAATTATTTTGATGAAATCAATCGGTTTCTGAGTCTCAATGAAAATGTTGATTTTTTTGGTGGTCCTGACAGGGCAAATAAAAACTTCACATTATTACAGAAGTCCATAAATTATTCAATGACTTCAATGTTAACTTCCGGTGGCATTAGAGGATCAAAGTTTTCTTTAGACACATTTTTACCTAGATCTTTTAATATGGGAGTTAAAAAGAAAATTTTTGATCAAGTCAAAGGTTTTTCATCAATGAGATTTGGTGAAGATTTAGATTTGTCTTATAGATTGATTTCATTTGGAGCAAAATCAAAACTAATAGACAAAGCTTTTGTTTATCATCAAAGAAGAAATGATTTGAAAGGATTTTTCAAACAAATTTATTCTTCAGGAGAAGCTAGAGTGATTTTAAATAGACAACATAAAGGCACATTCAGAATTTTTCATTTATTTCCATCTTTTTTTATATTATTTTTTGTTCTAGTACATTTTCTTTTATTATTTAAAATTGATTATGACTTAATTAAACTGATTCAAATTATTTATGGTTTTTATTTTGTTCTAATATTTATTGAATCAAGCATATTAAATAAAAACCCTATAATTGGACTTCTATCTATAGTAACTACATTTATTCAATTTTTAAGTTATGGGATTGGATACTTAAGATCAACTATTAAAGTTTATTTATAACAATAATAAATTGTTTCATTTTCTTGTAAACCATATAAACCTTTTTCTTTTTTTGTAAAGGAATCGATAAATTTTGATTTATTTACCTTCATGCCTTGAGATATAATTCTCTTGTCATAATCTTTTCCATATTTTCTTTTGTGATCATCTTGACCATAAAGTTTTTCTCTTTCTGAAGGGGATTTAATGAATTTATCTTCTAAAGTTTTTTCAGGAATTGGATTATAAAATGGAACCTGAAGAATTGCAAAACCATCTTTTTTCATTACTCTATTTATTTCTCTCATAGCTTTTTTATCATCATCTACATGTTCAAGAACATGATTGCATAATATGACATCAAATGAATTATCTTTAAATGGCATCTTATGAATATCCATTTTAATTTTTGCTAATGGAGAATAAAGATCTCCAGTTACGTAGTTTACGTTGTTACTATTATTAAAAGTTTTAATAAAGCATTGTTCTGGTGCAATGTGAAGTAAATCAATCTTTTTATTAAATAAATTTTTTTTGTTTTTTAAAAAAAGGAATAAAAGCCTATGTCTTTCAAGAGATAAGCAGTTAGGACATAAAGCATTTTCTCTTATTTGTCTACCGTATGGAAGAAACTTTTTGAATTTAAATTCACAGATAGGACACAGAACATTATTTCCTTTGTAAAAAAAAGAAATAATTTTAAAAATGGGCTTGCTAATTATTTGTAAAAAAGGTCTAGGAAATTTTTTCAATAAAATCCTAACAATCTCTTTAATCATATGATTTATTGATTTTGACTATTTCCTAAATAGTTTTTTGGTGTTATGTTAAGTAGTTCTCTTTTAACTTCATCGTTTACTGGCAGCGTTTTAATAAATTCTGCAATCATTTTTTTATTAACTTCTTTTTTTCCTCTAGTAATATTTTTTAACTTTTCATAAGGGTCTTTAACTTTTTCTCTTCTCAAAATAGTTTGAATGGCTTCAGCTATGACCATCCAATTATTATCAAGATCTATTTCAATTTCTTTCTTATTTACATCTATTTTTCTCATTCCTTTATAAATAGATTCTAGAGCTATTTTAGTATAAGAAATTGGCACACCAATATTTCTTGAAACTGTTGAGTCTGTTAAATCTCTTTGAAGTCTAGAAATAGGAAGTTTACTGGAAAGAAACAAAAACAAAGAATTTGCTATCATTAAATTTCCTTCAGCATTTTCAAAATCTATAGGATTAACTTTATGAGGCATAGCGGAAGATCCAACTTCATTTTTATTTACTTTTTGTTTTAGATAGTTGATTGAGATATAGTGCCAGATATCTTTGCAAAGATCTATAAATATTGTATTTATTCTTGACAATGAATGGAAAATAGCTGCCATATTATCATAATGTTCTATTTGCGTTGTTGGAGTACTTCTTGTTAGACCAATTTTTTTTAAGAATTTTTCAGCAAAAGAATCCCAGTTTATGGTAGGGTAGGAAACATAATGAGCATTAAGATTTCCAGATGCACCACCAAATTTTCCGTTGTTTGGTATTTTCATTAATGAATCAAGTTGATTGTTTATTCTTGAACAGAATACAGATAGTTCTTTTCCAAAAGTTGTTGGAGTAGCAGGTTGACCATGGGTTCTGCCAATCATGGAAATTTCTTTATAATCTTTAGATTTCTTCTCAATCGATTTTAATAGTTGTTTTATTAGTGGAATTATAACTTCTTTCAAACAGTTTTTTAACATTAAGGGCATAGCTGTGTTATTAATATCTTGCGAGGTAAGTCCAAAATGGACAAATTCTTTATACTCACTTAAGCCCATTATCTCGAACTTTTCTTTTATAAAATATTCGACAGCTTTTATATCATGATTAATCCTTTTTTCAATTTCTTTAATCCTTTTAGCATCTTTCAAAGAAAAATTTTTAACTAAATCTCTAAGGTTTTTGAAATCACTAGAATTTATTTTTTTTAGTTGAGGTAATTTATGCTCACAAAGAGCTATGAAATATTCTATTTCAACATAAATTCTGTATCTGATAAAAGCAAATTCAGAGAAGTATTGTGAAATTTCTTTTGTGATTTTATTATACCTTCCATCTACTGGATTTATTGCCGATAAGCTCGATAAATTCATTTTATATTTTTTTGCAAAAGTAAGAAATATTTAATGAAACAGATATTTTTAAAAAAATCATTAAATTATATTTGTCCGATTATTTAAATTTATTTTTATGAGTAAGGTTAAAGTTCTAATGGATAATGAAGTTTTTGAAATGGAGGTAAAAGCGGATTCCAAAATACTAGAAAGAGCTATAGAAGAAGATATAGATATGCCTTTTTCTTGTCAAAGTGGTGTTTGCACTGCTTGTATGGGAAAGTTAGTAGAAGGAAAGGTTGAGATGAAAATTTCCGATGCTTTATCTGATGAGGAAATTAAGAATGGTTATATTCTTTGTTGTCAATCATACCCCAGATCAGATAAAATAACTGTGGAGATAAATTAGAAAGAATAATTTTTAAAAATAAATTATAACTTATAGAACAAATCACTAATTTCTTTCGTTATAATTCTTGTTAATCTTGATATATAAATATTTATATAATAGATTTGCAAATTGTTTAATTATCTCCAAATTTTTTTGTATTTCGCATGAGACAGTTAAAAATCACTCAATCGATAACCAATAGAAGAGAAAGTCATACCCTTGAAAAGTACTTCACTGAAGTTAGTGGTGTGCCAATGATTTCACCAGAAGAGGAGGTGAAATTAGCTAAACAAATAAGAAAGGGAAGTCAGAGAGCCTTGGATAGACTTGTTAAAGCAAATCTAAGATTTGTTGTTTCAGTGGCTAAACAATACCAAAATAGAAGTCTACCTCTTAATGATTTAATTAATGAAGGTAATCTTGGTTTAATTAAGGCTGCAAAAAAGTTTGATGAAACAAAAGGATTTAAGTTTATATCTTATGCAGTTTGGTGGATTAGGCAGTCAATAATGCAAGCTTTAGCAGAACAATCTAGAATAGTAAGACTACCTATGAATAAATCAGGTGCTATTAATCAGATTAGAAGAGCTTACGCTGAATTAGAACAAAAATTTGAAAGAGAGCCAACAGAAGAAGAATTAGCTGAAAATCTTGATATGAAATCTACCGAAGTTAGAAGCACGCTTGGAGCAGAAGTTAAACAAATGTCTATGGATGCACCTTTTGGTGAAGATGATTCCGGTTCTTTATTAGATGTTCTTGAGAATGATGGAGAGGATCCTACAGACTCAGGCTTAGTCTTTAAAGATTCTTTGAAAGTAGAAACTATGAGAGCATTGTCTACTTTGACTCCTAGAGAGAGGGATGTTATAGTGATGAGTTTTGGTATAGGATTTGATAACCCTTACACACTTGAAGAAATAGGTGATGTCATGGGGTTGACTAGGGAAAGGGTACGACAAATTAGAGAAAAAGCTCTTCAAAAATTAAGAGAGCCAGGCAAAAATATGAGACTAAAAGAATTTACTGCAAATTAATCTAAATTTTAGTCTGTTTAGACATCAATCACTTAATAAAAATTTATATATTTGGATATTGAAATATTTAAAATGAATTTTACAAAAACCACTATAAAAACCTTATATTTTCTTTTCCCCTTATTTCTTTTCATTGTTGTTTCGTTATATCTATTTATAGATAAAAATATTGAAAAACCTAAATTTCAAGACCCTCATAAGTTCGAAGAATACTGGAGTCAAATAAAAGGAAAAGGTTATTATCCAGGGTATAGGCAAGTTGAGCTTAATAAAATGCTTAGCAGATTAAATCAAAATCGTTTAACTGCTAATATTGGTATAGGTGATGAAGAAATATGGTTTGGTACTTCTGCAGCCGCTGCCGCTACTTTTACTGAAAGAGGTCCCAGTAATGTTCCTGGAAGAACAAGGGGAATAGTAGTTGATGCTGGTGATGCAACAGGAAACACATGGTATGTTGGATCTGTAGGAGGAGGTCTTTGGAAAGGGGTATACACTTCTGATTCTTCTGGTGATTTTATTACATGGACTAATTTAACACCTTCAACTGTATCAAACATTGCTGTTTCTACGGTTGCCCAGTCTGCTAACAATCCAAATATTCTCTATGTTGGTACTGGCGAATCTTGGTCATATAATGTAGATGCAATTAATGGGGATGGCATTTTTAAAGTGACATTAGGTGGAGCAGATCCTATATGGACAAATGTTACGCCTAGTTCGGGAGGAATTATAGATTCTAAATTTGGGAATATAAGTAGAATAATAGTCGATCCTGCCAATGAAAATATAGTTTTGGCAAGCACATTAGCTAATAATGGGCAATCTTATATTTTTAAGTCTTCCGATGGAGGAACCTCTTGGACAGAGGTTGAACAAGGAGGAAACAGAATTCAACAAATTGTCGCTGCTCCAAGCAATTTTAATATTCAGTATGCCGCTGTACGTACAAAACCTGTTTTGAAATCTACCAATGCAGGAGATACGTGGAAAGCATTGCCTGAAGTAGGAGCACCATCAGAATTTGGTATAGCAAGTAACTCTTATGATCGTTATGAATTAGCTGTTTCTCATACAGATCCTAACAAAATATATGCTGGAATAGTAAAAACTTTTGGATCACCCGGACCCTCTTTTCTATATAGATCTTTGGATGGTGGTTCTTCATGGACACATATTCCAGAAAATGGGGTTTCAGGAGATGCGAGATATACAACAGATTTTTGGCTTGATTCTCAGGGATGGTATGATAATTGTATAACAGTTCATCCTTTTGATGATAATATAGTCTATGTTGGTGGCATACAGATATTTAAGTTTACCGTTTTAGCTGATACTACAAAGAATTCGACACATTTAACGGATGGCTACGGTGAAGTAGATGCCAAAAATTGGTATGTTCATGTAGATCAACATTTTTTAGGAACAATTGATGATGGAGGAGGAAAATTTAGAATATTGAATGGTAGTGATGGGGGAGTGGCTGTTACCCTTTCTGCTACGGATCCAGGAAATATAGATAACACTTGGGCTAATGTAAAAAACATAACAGCTGGAGGTTATAATACAACACAATTTTATGGAGCGGATAAAGTAAAAGGAGCACATGCATATGTTGGAGGAGCACAAGATAATGGGACATGGTTTTCAGACCCAGCTTCAAATGCAAGTAGTTCAACAAGTTATACATTAGGTGTTGGAGGGGATGGATTAGAAGTTGTTGCGCATTGGGATAATTCTGATTCCTTGATAGGAGGTTCACAATATAATAATTTTAAAAGAACTCTAAACAAAGGCACTCTTTGGACATATATTGGAACACCTTGGACTCCACATAATGGATCAGGTACAGGGCCTTTTATTAACAGGCTTTCTTCTTCCTATCAGGATGCTGACGTGGTTTATGCCATTGGTGATGATGGTATCCATAAGTCAAAAGATTTTGGTGGCGGCTGGCAATTAAAAGTACCTCCTGATATAGGTGGATGGGGTGCTAATGATGTAGAAGTTTCAATGGCTAATCCTAGATTTGTTTGGGCTGGAGGATTTATTTCTGGCTCTGGTAATTTATATCTTTCTAAAGATTGGGGTAACACTTTTCAAGCTGTTGTAGATAAGCCTAGTGGAGTATCTAGTTCTATTTCAGGGATATATTCTCATCCTAGTGAAGATTCAACTGTTTATGTTCTTTTCTCCTCTTTTGGAAGGGGTAAAATTTTTGAAACCAAAGATTTGGGTGCTACCTGGACAGATATTTCTGGATTCCCTTCTAATTGGACAAGTGGAGTTTCTTCCAGTGGTTTTCCTAATGTTGCAGTAACCAGTCTTGCAGTCATGCCATTTGATTCTGATGTTATTTGGGCAGGAACAGAAATAGGTCTTGTGGAAACAACAAATAGGGGAACTAGCTGGAGCTTAGTTACTCAGATGCCACATGTAAGTATATGGGACATGAAAATTAAAGATCAAGGAGAGATTGTGCTTGCTACGCATGGAAGAGGTATTTGGACTGCTACTATTCCGGATCTTGTTAGTTGGCAACCTAAAGAAAATCAAATTACCTTGTCTGTAGATACAGTAAATATTGCTGAAAATGGTGGTGTGGCAATCCTAACATTTACTGCAGGAAAAGATGTTTCACCTAATGGTCCAATTACAGTGAATTTGTCTGCTAGTGGAACTGCTACTGGTTCTGAATATACTTTAAGCGCAACTTCTATCACGCTCGATTCTACAAGCACTACTAAAACGGCTACTATCACTTCGGTAAACGATGGTGACGAAGAAACGGATGAAACAGTTATAATAGATATTTCTTCTGTTGTAAATGGAAAGGAATCAGGGACACAACAAGTTACCGTTACTATTAAAGATGATGATGGAGTTAGTGCCCCTCCTGTTGTAACTATTGCTGTTGATCAGGCCAACATAGCTGAAGCTGCTGGTGTCTCTACGATAACAGCTACTTTAGATAAAGCTCCAAATTCTGGCGATGTGGTCATTTCTTTAAGTACTGGAGGTACCGCTGCAGCATCTGATTACACTTTAAGTTCAAGTACCATTACCATTGCTTCAGGAACGACTGGTACAGCAACAGTTACTGCTGTTCAGGATTCAGAGGATGAAGATAATGAAACTGTGGTGATAGATATTTCTTCTGTAAGTAATGGGTCTGAATCAGGCACCCAACAAGTTACAGTCACTATAACGGATGATGATGATACGGTTGCAGGTATTGAAGATTTTGTATCAGGAAAAGCAATAAGCATTTATCCAAACCCTAGTTCTGGAATCTTCACCATCAGGTTTAACGATACTTGGAAAGGTAATGTAGACCTAAGAGTATTAGATATTTTTGGTAGAGCACAATACCTTAGAATGATAGATAATGCATCTGGTCAAGTGGAACATGAAGTTGATATTTCAAACAAAACCGATGGACTTTTCTTTGTAGAATTATCACAAGATGATAAAAGAGCAATTAGAAAAATCATCAAGAAATAAAAATTTTCTTTTAAACTTCACTTATTAAACAAATATATTTTATTAGATTAGAATGATAAACAACACTATGCAAAAATTTTTTTCTTTCTTTTCCTTTTTTCTTTTAATTGCTGTTTTAATCTACAATGAAAAAGAAAAAAACGTTAATATAGAATCTCAATATGCTGAACCAGATAAGTACGCTAGATTTTTTTATGAAATTTCTCATTTTGAGGGAGGACCAAATTATTATCCAGGATATAAGCAGGTAGAGCTTAATAAAATGCTGGATCGATTAAATGATACTCGCTTAAGTGCCAGTAACAAACAAGGAGATGGAGATATACCTTTTAGCTCTTCTGCTGCAGCTACTGCAACTTTTACGGAAAGGGGACCAAACGATGTGCCTGGAAGAACAAGAGGTGTAGTCGTTGATGCTGGTGACACATCAGGAAACACATGGTATGCTGCTGGTGTTGGTGGTGGATTATGGAAAGGAGTTTATAATTCAACAACTACAAATGTTTCTTGGACAAATATGACACCATTGACAATCCAAAATCTTGCCATTGTTACCTTAGCGCAATCTGCTAGCAATCCAAACATTATATATGCTGGGACAGGAGAATCTGCTTTAGGTGCTTCTACTGCCATTGATGGTGATGGTATTTTTAAAATAGATGTCAGTGATGCAAGTAGTCCTGTATGGACAAATATCTCTCCTAAAGTTGGGGGCTTAATTGATCATCGATTTGGGAGTGTTAATAGAGTAATCGTAGATCCTTCCAATGCGGATATTATAGTTGCAAATACTTATTCTTTTTCATCTACTTACAAGACATATATATTCAAATCAACTGATGGAGGATCAAATTGGACTGAAGTACATGAAGATAATGTTAGTGGAGATATACAACAAATTGTTGCAGCACCAACTGATTTTAACATACAATACGCTGGTTTTAAAAGAAACAAAGTTTTAAAATCGATAGACGCAGGATCTAACTGGAATGAAACTGCTGATTTTGGTATCCCTGAATACGGTCGTGTTGAATTAGTTGTATCTAATACGAATCCTAACAAAGTATATGCTGGAGTTAGAAATGGAAGTAGTGGGCCTTCTTATTTACTTAGAACAGTTAATGGAGGTAATTCATGGTATCAGATACAAGAGAACGCTACTTTAGGGGATGTCAACCATAGCCCAGACTATTGGTTGAATCAACAAGGGTGGAGAGATAATACTCTTGGTGTAAATCCTTATGATGATGATATTTTATATGGAGGAGGAGTATCTCTTTATAAATTTACAGTCTTAGCTGATAGCACGAAAATAACTGAAGCAATGGCATCTGGACCACATGTTGATCATCAATTTATACAAGGAATAGAGGATGGAGGCGGTGTTAATTTTAGATTGTTGAATGCTAGTGATGGAGGTGTAGCGTATACTACTCAAGTAACTTCTAATCCGGGTATGAGTTTTGGTGATTGGAAAAGAGCTGATGATGGATTTAATACATCACAATTTTATGGGGCAGATAAGATAAAAGGAAGGCAACAATACATCGGTGGAATGCAAGATAATGGAACACAAATATCTTGGCCGAGTTCTGAAAATGCTAGCGCAACGACAGATTATGCTTTGGTAGTGGGTGGAGATGGTTTTGAAGTAATAGCTCATTGGAATAATCCTGATTCTATGATGGGGGGTTCTCAATATAATGGGTTAAGAAGAAGTCTTAATGGAGCATTGACTTGGACTTCTATTTCATCGGGAATGAGTGGTAGTCCCATTGGTCCATTTTTAGTTCGATTATCTAGTCCATACCATGAACCGGACGTTGTATATGCAATTCATGATACTGCTGGAGTTTGGAAATCTACTGATTTTGGTGCTACTTGGAATTTAAAAACTATTTCAGATGGAGGGTGGAAAGGGTATCGTAAAGATGTAGAAGTATCACTTGCTAATCCTCGTTTTGTTTGGGCTGGTTCTAGAATTGGTAATGAGGGTGGTAATTTATATCTTTCTAAAGATTGGGGAGAATCTTTTAGTCCTGTTTCAGATCCTATTCCAGACTATAATAACGTTAGCTCTTCAGGTATTTATTCACATCCTAATGAAGATTCTACTGCATATGTTCTTGTTTCTTTTTTTGGAAGAGCTAAAATTTTTGAAACGAAAGATTTAGGAACTTCTTGGACAGATATTTCTGGATTTCCAGCTAATTGGGAAAAAGGGGTCTCGAATAGAGGATTTCCTAATGTAAAGGTTTTTAGTCTTTGCGTCATGCCTTTTGATCCTAATGTAATATGGGCGGGAACAGATATTGGAATAGTAGAGACAACAGATCGAGGGGCTAGCTGGAATATTATTTCTTCCAACTTACCACATGTCAATATCTGGGATATGAAAGTTAAAGATCAAGGGGAAATTGTGATGGCAACTCACGGAAGAGGGATATGGACTGCTACAATTCCAGATCTTATTAATTCAGAGCCAAAAGAAAATTCAATTACAATAACTAGTAATGGTTCTCAAAACATTAATATTGAAGAAAATGGAGGAGTAGCCACTATAACAGCTACTGCTACAAGAGATGTAAATCCCGCATTTCCTGTAGTGGTTTCTTTAAGTGCTGGTGGTACAGCATCCGCATCCGATTACACATTAAGTTCTAATAACATTACTATTGCTTCAGGGAAATCTGGTACAGCTACAGTTACCGCTTTGCATGACTTGGATGTTGAGCCTGTAGAAACTGTGGTGATAGATATTTCATCTGTAACCAATGGAAAAGAGGCAGGCACACAACAGGTAACTGTCTCAATCATGGATGGTGATAACACGGTTGCTGGGATAGAAGACCTTACATCAGGAAAAGAAATCAGCATTTATCCAAACCCTACTTCTGGAATCTTCACGATCAAGTTTAACGATACTTGGAAAGGAAATGTAGATCTAAGGGTATTAGGTATTTTTGGTAGAGCGCAATATCAAAGAAATATTGATAACGCTTCTGGTCAGGTAGAACATGAAGTAGATATTTCGAACAAAACTGATGGAATTTTCGTATTAGAATTAGTGCAGGGAGATAAGAGAGTAATTAGAAAAATTGTAAAACAATAGTTTTTCAATAATAATTTTAAAAATCCTTATCTTTGTACCTTGAAAAATTTTCTTTACATGAACAAAAGACGATTTATATTTCTAATAAAAGGACTAATTCTTCCAATCATATTAATTTCTTTATTTTTTTCCTATTACAATAATACTAATACAACTCAAGAATATGGGACTGAAAAATATCGTGGTCCTGCTGAATTTAAAAAATATTTTTCTGCAATAAAAAGAGGAGAAAATCCAGATTCTCCAATACAGTACAGATCAGGTTATAAGGAGTTAGAACTTAAAAAAATGCAAGAAAACATAAGTAAGCGTGCTTTTTTACGCTCTTCTACAAATCAAAAAGATGAAGATTCTCCAACTTTTGGAAGTTCTGCTGCAGCTACTGCAACTTTTACTGAAAGAGGACCTAATAATGTCCCTGGAAGAACAAGAGCTATAGTAGTAGATGCTGCTGATGCTTCTGGAAATACATGGTATGCTGGTGCAGTAGGGGGTGGAGTCTGGAAAACGACTAATTCTGGTGTTAATTGGACTTCTTTGTCAGAAGATATGGAAAATATTGCTATATCGAGTATTGCTCAATCTGCTAATAATCCTTCTATTTTATATGCTGGTACTGGTGAAAGTTGGGTTGGAAACATCGATGCTATTGATGGAAGTGGAATATTTAAATCAATAGATGGCGGTGCTAATTGGACAAATATTTCGAAAAAATCAGGAAGTATAATTGACGAAAAGTTTTTTCAAGTTAGTAGGGTAGTAGCAGATCCTTCTAATGCTAATGTTGTAGTGATATCAACAATGTCATCAAGTGGAATAACATATATTTTTAAATCAACCGACGGTGGATTAAATTGGATGGAAGCTAAACAGGGAATTAAGCCAATTCAACAGGTTGTGGCTTCTCCTAGTAGTTTTGATACTCTTTATGCAGCTGTTAATAGTTCTAATGTACTTAAATCAGTGGATGCAGGTTCTACTTGGACTGATGTAACGGGTTTTGGAAGTGCTACTGGTACCTATACTAGAGTTGAAATTGCAGTAGCTCATAGTACAGCAAATATCGTATATGCAGCTATAGTAGGTAATAATATCTCTTTCCTATATGTCTCATTTGATGGAGGTATTTCTTGGACAGAGGCTAAAAATAATGATGGGTCAAAGGATGGTTGGTTAAATATACAAGGGTGGTATGATAATTGTATAACTGTAAACCCATACAATGATAGTATAGTTTATGTAGGGGGAATAGATACTTATAAATTTACTTTAGATGGTAAAAATTGGAATCTTGGTTTAATGAACAAGGATGGAATTCATATTACTGATGGTTATAATGATATTGATTCTTTAAATACAAATGTACATGTTGATCATCATTTTTTAGGAACTATTAAGGATGGAGGAGGAAAATTTAGAATTTTACATGGAAATGATGGGGGTGTGGCAGTATCCAAATCTAGCATAAACCCTGGAGAAACCGATGGTGATTTTACACTAGCTGATTCTGGATATAATACATCTCAGGCTTATGGGGCGGATAAAGTAAAAGAAGCTCATCAGTATATTAGTGGTTTTCAAGATAATGGAACATGGCTTTCTCCAAAAGGTGAAAACGCTTCTTCATCTTCTGATTATACCTATAAGATAGGAGGTGATGGTTTTGAAGTGATTACCCATTGGAATAATTCAGATTCTATGATGGGAGGATACCAAAATAATGGGTTATGGAGATCTATGGACGGTGGAAATGTTTGGTATTTTGTAGCAACTAACGAAATGCGAAATAATGGTCCATTTATAACAAGAATATCTACATCATATCAAGATCCGGATGTAGTATATGCTGTCAGTGGTTTAGGTGCTCATAAGTCAAAAAACTTTGGAGGTTCTTGGAAGACAGTTTCTATGGATTCAGGTTGGAGTTTTTGGTCTGGTTCAGATATTGAGGTTTCCCAAGCGAATCCTAGATTTGTTTGGGCTGGAGGAGAAATGAGTTCTGTTGGTAATATTTTTGTATCTAAAGATTGGGGTGAATCTTTCACTGCAGTACCTGATTTTGCAAATATTGGAAAAATTTCAGGTTTATATTCTCACCCTACTGAAGACTCAACAGCTTATATCCTTTTTTCTTCATTTGGAAGAGCTAAAATTATAGAAACAAAAGATTTGGGAGCCACTTGGACTGATATCTCTGGATTTCCTGCAAATAACGTTGCGGGTTTATCTTCAAATGGTTTTCCTAATGTTCCCGTATATAGTTTAGCTGTGATGCCTTTTGATAGTGATGTGATATGGGCAGGAACCGATATAGGTCTAGTAGAATCCACAGATAGAGGAACAACTTGGAATCTTGTAAATAGCAATTTACCTTATGTGAGCATATGGGATATGAAAATTAAAGATCAAGGAGAAATTGTTTTAGCAACACATGGTAGGGGAGTTTGGACAGCTACTATTCCTGCTTTAACTTCTTTTGTTCCTAAGACAGTAATACTTCAACCAGAATTAGTTAGTTATAATCAACCCGGTTCTGAATTTAAAGTTGATATTAGAATTAAACTAAAATCCGTTTTTGATTCTATTCAATTTAAAACCGATAACACTTTACTACATACCTTTTATGATGCTGATACCTTAGGAATGGATACAATTAATGTCACATTTTCAGCTGCAGGAACTTATCCTGTTATAGCGACAGGTTATAAAAATGGAATAGCATATTCCTCAAATACTATGAATATTATTGTAGCTCTTACATTAGCTATTGCTGAGACATTTGGCACTGATTTTTCAGGATTAAGTGGTGATGAATTTACTTTGAATGGATTTAAAATAGGTACAGTTGGCGGTTTTAGTACGGGAGAAATTTTACATTCCTATCCAAACCCTTATCAAAATGCTGGATCCGGTGGAGAAATTCATTTAATAGCAACACTGAATTCTCCTTTAATAATATCTAACTATACTCCTTCTATTAAATTTAGAGAAGTAGCTATTGTTGAAATTGGAGAGCCTGGTTCATATTATGGAAGTGCTGAATTTTGGGATTATGTTATTGTTGAAGCTTCAAAACATAAAGAAGATAATTGGAAAGCTCTTATTGATGGTTATGATTCAAATACTCATTCTGATTGGTTAGTAGCTTATAACTCTGAAATATCAGCTACATCAACTATGTTAAAGTCAAGAGAGATTCAATTTACACCTAAATTTTCTGTTGGAGATACTGTAAAACTTAGATTTAGATTATTTTCTGATCCATTCACAGTAGGATGGGGATGGGCAATAGATGATTTGTATATACAAATGGATCCTCCTGTAGTTTCAGGTATTGAGGACCCTCAAGAAGATATAGGTATAAATATTTATCCTAATCCTTCAGATGGTATATTTAATGTGAAATTTAATAATGTATGGAAAGGAAATATAGATATTAAAGTTTTGGATATTTTTGGAAGAAATCAACATCAAAATATTCTTGATAATTCTTCTGGGAATGAAACACATAAAATAAATCTTTCAAATAATTCAAATGGACTTTACATTTTGGAATTGAACCAAGATGGTAAAAGGGTTGTCAAAAAGATTATCAAAAAATAATTCATCTAATTATATTTAGGCTATAACTACCTTCTTTACTCATTAATTTTGATTTTTTTCTTGCTAACGTTTCTAAAAACAATGTTTAAATATTCAACTCCTAAAGTAAAAAATAAAGCAAAATAAATATATCCTTTTGGAATATTATAATGAGCTGCTTCGACAATTAAATTGAAACCAATTAATATTAAAAAGGATAAAGCTAGAATTTCAAGAGAAGGATATCTTTCTATTATATTACTTATTTTTGCTGCATAAACAATCATTACTATTATTGAGATTACAACTGCAATTATCATAAGCAAAACGTTCTCAGTAAGTCCTATTGCCGTAAGTATTGAATCAACAGAAAAAATAAAATCTATGGCTACAATTTGCCAAACAACTGTATATAATGAAGTGACAGCCAATGATGAGGTTGCATTAGTATCAAAATTACTATCTATTTTGTGAGTTATTTCCATGGAACTTTTAAGAATAAGAAAGATTCCACCGACAGCTAGAATAATGTCTTTGAAGCTTACACTTATGTTAATTCCTAGATTAAATAAATTGTCTTGTTCAAAAAATGGTTCGGTTAAACCAATAAACCAGGTTAATCCCAATAACATAATTATTCTTAATATCATAGCGAGAAATAATCCTATGGTTCTTATTCTGTGTCTAAATTCCTTATCAACTTTATTAGTGACTATAGATATAAAAATTATATTATCTACACCTAGTACAATTTCAAGAAAGGTTAAAGTAAGTAAAGCTATATAAGTTTCAAATTGAAAAAATATTTCCATAATTATTTACGATATATGGTCTATAAAAATATTAAATTTGACAAAAATTATTGATTTTATTATCCTATATTTCAGAATACGAATTTAGTTTTTTTAGTTTATTTAATGTTGTAATTGATGAAAAAAATAATAAACGTTTCAAATATTTCAAAATATTTTTATGTAGGTAAACAAGTGGTAAAAGCATTAAAGTCCATTACAATCTCTATAGATAAAAATGAATATGTATCATTTATGGGACCATCAGGATCAGGGAAATCTACTTTAATGAATATTGTCGGATGTTTGGATTCACCTACTGCGGGAAACTATGTCCTAAATGGAAAAAATGTTAGTTCAATGTCAGAGGATGAATTAGCTGATGTAAGAAATAATGAAATAGGATTTGTTTTTCAAACATTCAATTTATTACCTAGAGCATCTGCTCTTGATAATGTTGCTTTACCGTTAGTATATGCTGGATATAAAGCTCCAATGAGGAGAAAAATGGCAATGAAAGCATTAGAAAATGTTGATCTTACTGATAGAGCTACTCATAAACCTAATGAACTTTCTGGAGGTCAAAGACAAAGGGTGGCTATTGCAAGAGCTTTAGTGAA
This sequence comes from uncultured Marinoscillum sp., assembly GCA_964646945.1. Classification (GTDB taxonomy): domain Bacteria; phylum Bacteroidota; class Bacteroidia; order Cytophagales; family MED-G16. The sequence goes on from CAZYIL010000003.1 coordinate 24,670, forward strand.
CAATCCTAGTATTATTTTAGCTGATGAACCAACAGGTAATTTAGATAGTAAAACATCAGAGGGTATTATGAAATTATTTATGAAACTGCATAAAGAAGGGAATACAATTATTATGGTTACCCATGAGCCTACTATTGCCACATATTCTAAAAGAATTATTCGATTAATGGATGGCAATATTGAATCTGATAAACAAAATCGTAAATAATACAATGAAAATACATATTGATAAAATTTCGATTTCTAATTTACATAAACTTGATTTAGATAATATTAAATTTGGCACTCTTTATTCAGACCACATGTTTCAAGCAGATTTTTCAAATGGTTCATGGAAAAACTTTACGATAACACCTTTTGATAATTTAGTTTTATCTCCAGCGTGCACAACTTTACATTATGGACAAACTATATTTGAAGGTTTAAAAGCTTATAAAAACAAAAACAATGAAATACTTGTTTTCAGAAGTAAGATGAATGCAAAAAGATTTAATATTAGTGCTAAAAGAATGTGCATGCCTACTATTCCAGAAGATTATTTTATTGAGGCTATTTCATCATTGCTAAAAATTGATCATCAATGGATTCCAAAAAAAGAAAACACATCTTTATATATAAGGCCATTACTTATTGCTTTAGATCCTTTTATAGGCATTAGGCCCGCTGATAACTATAAATTTGTGATTATAACTTGTCCAGTGGGTGATTTTTATGCTAAACCACTAAATGTAAAAATTGAGACTAAGTATACTCGGGCTATTAAGGGAGGAGTTGGTTTTTCTAAAACGGCTGGAAATTATGCAGCTTCCTTATATCCAGCATCTGTTGCTCAAAAAGATGGGTATGATCAATTAATGTGGACTGATGGTAAAGAACATAAATACATTGAAGAATCAGGCACAATGAATCTTTTTTTTATCATAGATAATACTTTATTAACAGCTCCTTTGGGAGACACGGTTTTAGATGGTGTAACTAGGGATAGTATACTTGCTATTGCTAAAGATTTAAATATAAAAACTGAAGTAAGAAAAATTACAGTAGATGAAATAATATATTCTGTAAAAAATAATTTATTACAAGAAGCATTTGGCGCTGGTACTGCTGTTACTATAGCACCTATTAAGACTATAGGTTATAACAACAAAAATTATGTTTTACCAAAAATTAATTCAAACTCCTGTTCAAATAAGTTTTCAAAAAAACTTAATGAAATTAAATATGGATTAATAGATGATAAACATAATTGGCTAACTAAAATTTAATAATGAATTCAGATCAATTAAAAGATTTAAAGGTAAGAGTAGATGCCTTAAGGAGGTATCTTTGACTATGATAATAGACTAAATACTATCAAAGAAAGCGAATCCTTAACTGCAGAAACAGATTTTTGGAAAGACAAAAGAAAAGCTGAAGAAATCCTTAAGGGGATAAATAAAAATAAAGTTTGGACTGATGCTTTTTCTGAAGTTAAAAATATTTTTGACGATTTATCTACACTCTATGAATTTTTTTTAACGAAAGAAGTTGATGAAGATGAAATTGAAAAGGAATATAATAAATTAATTAAAAAGCTAGAATCTGTAGAATTTCAAAAAATGTTATCTTCAGAAGAAGATCAGTTGAATGCAATACTTGAAATAAATCCTGGTGCTGGAGGAACAGAAAGTCAAGACTGGGCTGAAATATTAATGAGGATGTATGTTATGTGGGCGGAATCTCATAAATTTAGAGTTAAAGAAATTAATATTCAGCAAGGAGATACTGCTGGATTAAAATCAGCTATAATTGGTATAGAGGGAGCTTTTGCTTATGGTTACTTGAAATCAGAAATCGGAGTTCATAGATTGGTTAGAATATCACCTTTTGATTCTGGGGCAAGAAGACATACTTCATTTGCTTCTGTCTTTGCTTATCCAGAAGTTGATGAAACAATTCATGTAGAAGTTAACTCTTCTGATATTGAATGGCAAACTTATAGATCGAGTGGTGCAGGAGGTCAAAGTGTTAATAAAATTGAATCTGCTGTAAGATTAAAGCATGTTCTTTCAGGTATAATTGTTGAATGTCAACAAGAAAGAAGTCAATTACAAAACAAAGAAAAAGCTATGAATATGTTAAAATCTAAGTTATATCAACTAGAAATTGAAAAGAAAAATAAATCAAGAGAAGATGTGGAAAATACAAAATTAGAAATAGATTTTGGATCTCAAATTAGGAATTATGTTCTTCATCCATATAAATTGATAAAAGATGTAAGAACTAATGTTGAAAGAAATGATGTTTCTAATGTTTTAGATGGAGACATTGATGATTTTATTAAAGCGTTTCTATTGGAAAAAGAAAATTAAATTTATAAAATTACAGTTCTAATTTCACTTATTAATTTCACATGTTTAAAAGTAACAAATCTCAGAATTTTAGTGCACATACTAAATTAAAAACTTCACCTTTTTTTAAAAGGACTAGTAAGATCAACATGTCTCAGGAATGGAAAAGATGGGGTGGTTATCTTTCCGCTACGAAGTATGATTTAAATCATGATAATGAATATTTTGCAATAAGAACTAAGGCTGGCTTATTAGATATTTCCCCATTATACAAATACAGAATTCAAGGAAAAGATGCTCAAAAATTTTTAAATCGGGTAGTAACCAGAAATATAAATATTTGTAAGATTGGTCAAGTTATGTATTCTCCATGGTGTGACGAAAATGGAAAAGTTATTGATGATGGTACAATTCAGAAATTAAACAACGAAGATTTTAGACTTACAAGTGCTGAACCAAATTTATCATGGCTAGAACATAATTCCTATGATATGGATATTAGTATTTATGATGAGTCTGATAAAGTTGCTGCTTTAGCCCTTCAGGGACCTAATTCAAGAGATATTATCAATTCTATTTCATCTAAATCTATAAAACATTTGAAATTTTTTGAAATTATGAACACTGATTTTAAGGGAATTGATGTATCAATTTCTCGTACCGGATATACTGGTGATTTAGGTTATGAAATTTGGATTGATCCTTCAGATTCTCTTGAAATTTGGGATATTTTAATTAAATATGGGAGTGTTTATGGAATAACTCCTGTGGGACTCAATGCTTTAGATATATCTAGGATTGAAGCTTCACTCATTCTTCTTGATGTAGATTATATTTCTTCAAGACATGCATTAATAGAAGATAGAAAATCATCACCTTTTGAATTAGGATTGGGATGGACTGTTAAATTTAATTCTGGAAATTTTATTGGATCTACAGTTTTAAAAAACGAAAAAGATAACCCATCTAAATGGAAATTTGTTGGAATTGAAATTTTATGGGATCAATTAGAGAAATTATATAGGAATGTTGGATTATCACCAGATCTTCCTCATGCTGCATGGAGGGATAGTATTCCTTTGTATGGATCAAATATTTCATCACGAGATAAAATTCAAGTTGGGTATGCTACCAGTGGATGTTGGTCCCCTATTTTAAAAAAATATATAGCTCTTGCCCATGTGAAATCAGATTATACTAAAATGAATTCTAATTTACTTTTTGAAATTAAGGTTGAACATTATAGACATTTTACTCCAGCTAAAATAGTTGAAACTCCTTTTTTTAATCCCAAAAGAAAAATATCATGCCCAGAATAGATAAATATGATGTTATTGTTATAGGTGGAGGTCACAATGGCTTAACAGCTGCAGCTTACTTATCTAAAGCTGGAAAAAAAGTTTTGGTTTTAGAAAAAAGACATGTTTTAGGAGGGGCCGCTGTAACTGAAGAAGTTTTTCCTGGATTTAAATTTTCAGTTTGTTCTTATGTTGTTAGTTTATTGAAAGCTAATGTTATAAGGGAATTAATGTTACCACGTTTTGGCCTTGAAATATTACCCCTAGAAAGTACATTTACACCATTAGATAACGATTATCTATTTAGAACTTCTGACTATGATGAGACCTACAAAGAAATTTATCGACATTCTCCAAAAGATGCGGAAAACTATACAAGATTTGGTCCTCTTATGGGTCAAGTTGGTATGGCAGTTAGACCAATACTTGAGACAATTGCTCCAAATGTAATAAGGCCAAGTTTAAATGATTTAATTTCTTTAAAAAATCTTGTTGGTCATATCAAAGGGTTGAGGGATGAAAATTTTGAATATTTATGCAAACTTATGACAATGAGTTCTTCAGATTTTCTTGATGAATGGTTTGAATTCGAACCCTTAAAGGCTACGATGTCTGCAAGTGGAATTATTGGTACATTTATGGGCCCTAGATCACCTGGATCTGCTTATGTTATGTTACATCATTATATGGGTGATATTGATGGTTCTTTTCGTGCATGGGGATTCCAAAGAGGAGGAACAGGTGAATTAAGTATGACAATAGCCCGTTCTGCACAACATTTTGGAACAGAAATCATTAAGGAAGCTTCGGTGGACAAAGTTATAGTTAAGAATGGGAAAGCAGTTGGTGTTGCTTTAGAAAATGGAGATGAGTACAAATCTGATATAGTGATTTCTGGACTAGACCCCAAGCTTACATTTCTTAAGTTAATAGATGAAAGGGACTTACCTTCTGATTTTTTAAGAGATATTAAAAATTTTAAAATTAGAGGCTCATCTGGAAAAGTGAATTTAGCATTGGATGGGTTGCCAAATTTCAAATCATTGCCAGGATTTGGCCCTCATTTAAGAGGAGCAATATCAATTAGCCCAAGTTACGATCATTTAGAAAAAGCATATGATGATGCAAAATATGGTAATTTTTCTAAAGAGCCCTATATGGATATAATATTACCATCTGTATTGGACCCTGAAATGGCACCACCAGGAAAACACGTTATGTCTTGTTTTGTACAGTACGCTCCCTATAATATTAATGGAGGATGGGATGATAATAAAAGAGAAGCTTTTGGAGATGCAGTAGTTAATACCTTAGCCAGATTTGCTCCAAATATAAAAGATTTAATATTACATCGTCAGGTTTTAACTCCTATGGACCTTGAGAAAACCTTTGGGTTAACTGAAGGAAATATTTTTCATGGTGAACTCACATTACAACAACTTTTTTCATTTAGACCAGCTGTAAAATGGGCTGATTATACAACTCCAATAAAAAATTATTATCAGTGTGGGTCTGGCACACACCCAGGAGGAGGAGTTACTGGATCACCTGGAGAAATGGCTGCAAAAAAAATATTAAAAATATGGTGATAAAAAAATACGACTATATAGTTATTGGGGGCGGAGTAAATTCTTTAGTTGCAGCAGCTCTTTTAGGTAAAAAAAATAAATCTGTTTTATTACTTGAATCAAACAAGAAGACTGGAGGAATGGCTATTTCAAAAGAATTTTTTCCAGGTTTTAGATCTAATATAATCTATGATTACATTCAGTGGTTTGATCAAAGAATAATAAAAGAATTGAATTTAGATAAGAATGGATTTGAATTTATTAATAATGATATTAATAGAATTGCTTTAGATCTTAACAATAATCATATTTTTTTTAATAAAAATATTCAAAAAACAGCAAGTTCGATTTCTTCTCATTCAAAAAAAGATGCTGAAAATTGGATTGATTTTTCAAAATACATATCAAAAGTCACAAGTTTTTTGAAGCCTTTATATGAAATAACACCACCTAATTTTAAAAAAATTGGAGTAAAAGATGCCATTTCTATGAGTGCTTTATTAAAACCCATGTGGACTCATGGTTCAAGAGGTTTTGTGGATATTTTAAGAACAGCTCCAATGATGATGCCCGAATTATTAGATGAATGGTTTGAGTCCGAGTTGTTAAGAGCGATCCTTTCGGCTAGTGGTATCCATCATTTAAATCAAGGTCCATATTCAGCTGCTACTGTTTTAAATTTTTTACATCAACATATTTATTCAGAATCTGATATTTTAAAAACTAATTTTATAAATGGTGGAACTGAAAGACTTTCTTCAATTCTTGAAGAAAGGGCTAAATATTATAATGTGGAAATTAAAACTAATTCAAATGTTACATCAATAGACTGTAGTGATAATGTTTGTGTTGGTGTAACTTTAGAAAATAAAGATAATTTTTTTTCGAATAATATAATTTCTGGATTAGATCAAAATAATACTTGCATTAAATTATTGGGTTTAGATAATATTAAACCAAGTTATAGAACTCAATTAAATAATATAAAATATAGAGGATCCACAGCTAGAATTCATTTTGCATTAAATGATCTTCCTAAAATTAATGGTATTAAACAAGATGAATTACAGACTGTATTTTCCATATGTCCTTCAGTTGATTTTTTAGAAAAAGCTTATGATGAGGTTAAATATGGAAAAGTTTCATCTTCTCCATATATTGAATTTTGTTTGCCATCTATTTTAACTCCTGAGTATTCTTCTAGCGACAAACACATTCTTTCAGCTTCTGTCCAATATATTCCTTATCATTTAAGAAATAATAATTGGAATAAAAATTTGAAAAATCAAATTGTAAAGAATATTATCAAGACATTAGATTTATATATATCAAACTTTTCTAAAATCATAATTGGTTCATCCATCTCTACTCCTTTAGATTTTGAGGATTCTTTAAGAATTACAGAAGGGAATTTTAATCATGGCGAAATGACTTTGGATCAATTTTTCTTCATGCGACCTACAATTTCTTCTTCTCAATATAGAACCCCAATAAAGAACCTTTTTATTTGTGGGCCTTCTACTCATCCGGGTGGTGGTCTTCATGGAGCAAATGCAATGAATATGGTTAATGAAATTTTAAAATAATTATTTATTTAAACTTAACTCTAAGTGTTTCAGATACCAAGATTTCAATTTTTCAAGACCTATCTCCATTTTTGACAGGGGTCCTGGTATGTATTTTTTTGATAAAACACCCTTTTGATTATTTTCAACTATTCTTTTATCTTCTAATGTAGTTTCATGCCACATCCATGTTATATCATTAATATCATAATCCACTCCTTCTATTGCTTTTTCATTAACAAGCCACATTATTTCAACCTCAGTTTTCATGGGCGTCTTAGGAATGAATGTAAAAGTAGTAGCGAAATCATTTGACATAATTATACTATTGAATGGTGATGGTCCAATAGTAGTATAACCTCCATCAAATTCATTGAATTCACCCATTAAAATTGATGCAGGCTTTCCAGATTTTGTTTCGGACAATTTTCCATTGCTAAATGGTGTTCTTTCGGCACTTCTAAAAAAATTTGAAAATTTTATTTCTGAATATTCTCCAATGAGATGACCTAATTTTTTTACTTTTTTATTCCAGTCTTCTAATTGTTTTTTAAATAATTTTGATTCTGGACCAGTATTGCTACCGGCTCCATAAGCTTGAATATAATCTTTACTATGTACATGGCAGTATTCAGGATGAGAAGGTTGACAATGGTAGCATTCATGAAAATTATCTAGAGTTAATTTCCAGTTTCCTTTTGTGAGATATGTTTTTCTTGTAATAATTTTAGCTTTGCTTAATCCATGAAATTTTATAAATGGTTCTATAGGTTTTATAAATTTATTAAAATCACAAGGTTTTTCAGAAAAATTAATAAAGATTAATCCTTCAAAAATTTTAGAATTGCATTTATTTAAACTCCAATTTTCAGGTTTGAAATTTTCATCCATCATTCTAGCACTTTTTAAATTACCATCAAGATTATAGATCCAGGCATGATAAGGACATACAAAATTTCTTAATTTCCCCTCTTCTTCTAGACATATATGAGATCCTCTATGCCTACATACATTATAGAAACAGTTAATTTTCTTGTTATTCTCTCTTATTATAATAATAGATTCATTTCCTATGGAGAATAAAAAATAATCTCCTTTTTTTGGTATTCTAGATATATGTCCAACAAAAATCCATTGATTATAAAAAAACGTTTTAATATCAAGATCATATATCATTGGATCTGTATAAAAGCACTGTTCTAATGGGAAATTTTTTTTCTGAGATTTAACAATCTTTTTTAGTGCAGATTTTTCTTTAATATTCATTTAAGATAATTTAAATATTAGCTATGATAACTTTAATTCATAAGGTTTTCCAGTTTTTTATAATAAATATTATTAATTTAATCTATGCAAAAGACAATAAAAAATTCTCCCACATTTTTTGAAGCAATTTTTCCAATAATATTTTTGATTATTTTGTTATCTATTAATGTTGCTGTTTTTGAAGATGCCTCTCTAGACGGAAGCAATCAAATAGTATTAATGGTTGCTTCTGCAGTAGCATCATTAATTGCTTTAAGGTTAGGTTTTACTTGGAGTGAATTAGAAAAAGGGATTGTAAATAGTATTAGTTCAGCATTGCCATCACTTATAATTTTATTACTTGTGGGAGCTCTAGCAGGCTCATGGATGTTAAGTGGGATTGTGCCGGCAATGATTTATTATGGTATTAAATTACTTAATCCAGAAATTTTTTTAATAGCTTCTTGTATAATTTGTATTATAGTTTCTTTAGCTACTGGAAGCTCGTGGACAACTTCTGCAACAATTGGCGTAGCTCTTATTGGTATTGGAAAAGCTTTAGGTATTTCTGAAGGTTTAATAGCTGGATCCATATTAAGTGGTGCATATTTTGGTGATAAAATGTCCCCTTTGTCAGATACCACTAACTTAGCTCCTGCAGTTGCTGGAGCTGATTTATTTTCTCATATTAGATATTTATCTTATACAACGTTTCCATCAATCACTATATGTTTAGTTTTATTTTTGTTTTTTGGTTTAAACAATATTAATTCATATGATGTTAGTAATTCAGTTTTGATTTCAAATTCCATCTCAGAAAAATTTTACATCTCTCCAGTATTGTTTTTGGCTCCTTTATTTGTAATTTTTCTAATATATAAAAAAACAAAAGCGATTCCATCACTATTTTTTGGAGTAGTTTTAGGTGTGATTTTTTCATTAATCTTTCAACCCGATTTAGTTAGAGAGGTTTCAAAATCTGGTGATCAAACTTGGGTAAGTTTATTTATAGGTACAATGAAATCATTATATGGAACAATTTCAATTTCAACTTCTAATGATATGGTAAATGATTTATTAACCTCTAGAGGTATGTTTGGAATGCTAAGCACAATTTGGTTAATTTTTGCAGCGATGATTTTTGGTGGTGTAATGGAAACTTCCGGCTTTTTAAGAAAAATAGCTAATACTATTCTTAATTCAGCCAAATCTACTGGGGCATTAGTGACTTCTACTGCTGGTACTTGTATCTTTTTCAATCTTAGTGCTTCAGATCAATATCTATCTATTGTAGTGCCAGGCAGAATGTTGTCTGATATATATAAGAAAAACAAGTTACATCCCGTGAATTTAAGTAGGACTCTTGAAGATAGTGGAACTGTAACATCAGTACTTATACCTTGGAATACTTGTGGTGCTTACCATTCAACTGTATTAAATGTTAGTACTATTACTTACTTTCCTTATTGTTTCTTCAGTTTTATTAGTCCTTTAATGACAATATTATTTGCTTATTTGAGAATAAAGATTAAAAAATTAAAATAAATATATATTTTATTTGTAGTCTTCTATTATTGATAAATAACTTTTATATCTTCTTTTCCAGATAGATTTGTCTAATTCGTTTTTTATTTCACAGTTAGGTTCTTTTAGGTGCATACAATTATAATATTTGCAGTTTTTTTTAATTCTTATGAATTCTGGAAAATAATCTTTTATTTCATCTCTATTAATATTAAATAGATCAAATGCTTTAATTCCTGGTGAGTCAATAATTTTTGTTTTGTTATTAATTTCGAACATTTCTGAAAATGTCGTTCTATGCTTTCCTTTTTTAGTTTTATTTGAAATTATTGATACTTTTTGGTTGACCTTGTTACATAATTTGTTTATAAGTGTTGATTTTCCTACTCCTGAATTTCCCATAAACAAAGAAATTTTATTTTTTAACAAAGATTTTAAATCTTTTATGCCATTTCCAAATTTTGCAGAAATTGACGTAGAATAAAATCCAATTTTTTTATAATTATTTATTACTTCATTTAATTTTTTTTTCTCTAACTCATTTAATATGTCGTTCTTGTTATAAATAATTATTCCTGGAATTTCATATGCATTACATGAAAGCAAAAATCTATCAATAAATCCAGACTTCACAAAAGGATTTTTTATTGTGGATATTAATAGTGCTTGATCAATATTTGATGCAATAATATGTCCGTAAAATTTTTTTTTGCTTGACTTTCTGATTAAATAATTATTTCTCTTTATGATTTTATTAATTAAATATGAATTTGTTTGAAACTTGTCTTTTACAAATTCAACTATATCTCCTGTGACAACAGGATTACTTAATTTTAAATTGTCAAGTCTAAATTTTCCTTTTAATCTACAATTAAAAATATTATTTTTCTTATCTTTCGCTATATACCAAGACCCAGTAGATTTAATTATTAAACCTTTCATTTTAAGTATTTATTCATGGATTTATATATTTTAGATGTTGCTCCAATATTATTTAAAATATAATTTCTGGTACCATATTCCTTATTATTATTTAATAATTTATTTATTTTTTTTTCAAATTCTTTAGATGAATTAATAGAAAATGATAGATTTAATTTTTCTAGATCTTTTACTTCATTAAATTTTTTATTATTAGTGTGTTCTCCATATATTATAGGAAGATCAAATACTGCTGCCTCTAAAGTGTTATGTAAAGCTCCTTCGAACGCTCCTCCTATATATGCTATGTCACCATACCTATAAATAGATGATAACATCCCTATATTATCAATAATTAAAATATTTTTATTACTTATATCTTTTTCTTTGATTAAAGAATATCTGATTGTTTTATTGAGGAATAATTTTTCTATATGCGCATATTCATTTTCATTTATATTATGAGGAGCAATTATATATTTTAATGAATTATTTTTTTTTATATATTCTTTGATTAGATGAATATCAGACTTCCATGAACTTCCAATAATTATAGTTTTATTGTTATTTAAAAATTTTTTTATTCTTAAAAAAATTTTTGTTTCTTGAGAAACTTTAAACACCCTGTCAAATCTTGTGTCTCCAACTACTTTACAATTAGTTATATGAATTGTTTTAAGTAATAATTTAGACTCATTGTTTTGTACATAAAACTGATTGATGTTTTTTAAAATTTCTGAAAAAAAAGTTACACCCTTGAAATAAATTTGATTTTTCCTAAAAACTGATGAAATAGATAGAATTGGAATATTTTTATTTGCACCTTCTTTTATTAGATGGTGCCAAAATTCATATTTAACAATTATTAAAATTTTTGGATTTATATTTTTGTACATCATTTTTATTTTTTTAGAAGAATCTTCTGGTAAATAACAAGAACAATCAATTTGGGAATATTGTGATATTGACTTTTCAACAGAAGGTGAAAAAAAAGTAACAAAAATTCTATGATTGGATTTTGTTTTTATTTGATGAATTAATGGTTTAACCTGTTCAAATTCACCAACTGAAGAGACGTGTATCCATATTTTTTTATCTTTATCAACGTTATTGTTTCTAAAATAATTTTTGATATTTTTTCTACCCAGATAAAGTTTATTAGTTTTATTAGAGAACAAAGAACCTATTCTAATAATTATTGTTGAAAAAAAAATTATAAAGTCGTATATATTTATCATTTATATGAAATGTTGTTATTTATTTTAGAAATATGAGATAGTATTTTATTTTTACCCGTTTTGTTTATAGATGATGATAAAAAAATATCTGGTAATTTTTTCCAGTTTTTTAAAATTTGATTTTTAAAAAGCTCTATATTATTTTCTAAACCTTTTTTGTTCATTTTATCTGTTTTAGTAAAGATGATATTCATAGGTATATTATTTGTTCCAATAAAATTGCTAAATTTTATATCTGATTTTTGTGGTTTTATCCTAGAATCGATTAATAAAAAAACAAGACTTAGCTTTGAGCTATTTATCATGAACTTTTGAGTCATTTTTTTCCATTTTAATCTTTCAGATTTACTTGATTTAGCCCATCCATATCCTGGAAGATCAACAAAAAAACATACGTCATTAATTTTAAAATGATTTATTAATTTAGTTTTTCCTGGCTTTGATGATGTTTTAGATAATTTTTTATTATTTACTAACATATTAAGTAATGAAGATTTGCCTACATTAGATCTACCTATAAAAGCATATTCTGGAATATGTTCTTTTGGACATTTTTTATAATCATCACTACTTTTTATAAATTCAGATTTAAAAATTTTCATCAGATGCTAATAAATGTTTCTTCAATATTAACTTTAATATGCAATTTTAATTCATTTTAATAGTTTAGATATTATATTTTATATTATAATGATGAAAAAACTCATATTAATACTATTAATTTTTACTTTTTCTTCCAAATTATTACTATCTCAAAGTATATTGATGTCTAAGAATTCTGCAATTAATTTACCAAATTACGATGATGCTTGGATTCATTTTGGATTTCTCATTGGAGCTCATTCCTCTTATTATAGATTAAATTATTCTGAAAACTATACTTCTCCATCTTTTTCAGAATTACATTCTATAGTTCCTCTTTCTAAACCCGGATTTAAGTTAGGTTTTGTCTCAGATATAAATATTATTTATCCATTTGACCTAAGAACTCTACTTCAAGTTTCTTTTTATGAATTTTCATTAGATTATAAGTACATAAATGGTGATGTTTTTTCGGATACAAGAGCTGCAACTTTTGTAGAATTACCAATTTTAATCAAATATAAATCTCAGAGAAGGAGAAATTCAAGAATATATATCATTGGTGGATTAAAGCCCGGGATAGAAGTAGGAGCTAAAAATAAAGATGAAGCAGGAGAAGATATTTTGGGATTAAAGGCTTTTGAACTTTCTTTTGAATTGGGTTTTGGTGCTGATTTTTTCTTTGAATTATTTAAACTTTCACCAGAAATAAGATATTCAAGAGGGTTACTTAATATGTTGAAAAAATCAAATGATGGATTATCTAACATTTATTCTGATCCAATTGAAAAAATTATACCTCATAATTTGTCTATTTTCTTTACCTTCGAGGGGGGACCAAATTAATAATAATGAAAAAAATAGTTTTTATAACTGGGGCAACTTCTGGTATAGGTTATTCAACCGCAAAGTTACTTGCTAAAAAGTATTCATTGATTTTATGTGGTAGGAGAGAATCTAGATTAAAAACAATTAAAATGGAATTATCAAAAATCACTGATGTACATATTTTGTGTTTCGATGTTAGAGATAATAATAAATTAAATGGTTTAATAAACTCTTTGCCTGAAAAATGGAAGAGTATTTATATATTAATTAATAATGCAGGCAATGCTCATGGGATGAATTTGATACATGAGGGGGATCCTAATGATTGGGATGCTATGATTGATATAAATGTAAAAGGATTATTATATGTAAGTAAATTAATAATTCCTTTGATGATTAAATCAAATAAAGGCATAATTATAAATATTGGATCAATTGCAGGGAAAGAAGTTTACCCCAAAGGGAACATATATTGTGCTTCTAAATATGCTGTTGATGCAATAACTCAAGGGATGAGACTAGATTTAAATAATTATGAAATAAAAGTTTCTTCTGTAAATCCTGGTTTAGTAGAAACAGAGTTTGCTTTAGTAAGATTTAAAGGAGACAAGAAAAAAGCAAATTCAGTATATGAAGGAATTGACCCTTTAAAACCAGTTGATGTTGCTGAAGTCATTGAATTTATCATAAGTAGACCATATAATGTTAACATAAGTGACGTAACATTATTTCCAAAATGTCAAGCTTCTTCTACAATGGTAAAAAGAAATTAAATTTTTATATTATCATTCAATTTGATATGACCAAAAACATTTTGATATTAGGTGCTGGAAAATCTTCAATAAGATTAATAAAATATTTATCTGATCTTTCTAATAAATTTGACATAAAAATAATTGTTGCAGCACTTGATGTTTCATATTTCAAAAACAATCCGTTTAAGAACATTTTTCCGACTTTTTTAGATATAAATAATAGTGATAAATTGATTCAAACTATTGAGAGTTCTTTTATAGTGGTAAGTATGCTTCCTGCTTTTTTACATTATAAAATTGCGGAATTATGTTCTTCCAAAGGTAAAAATCTTATTACTGCTTCTTATCTAACTCCTGCAATTAAAAAATTAGAATCAGAATTTTTAAAAAAGAATTGTTTTTTGTTGATGGAAATGGGTTTGGACCCCGGAATAGATCACATGTCTGCAATATCCATAATAGATAAATATAAAAAAGATTATAAGATCAAAAGTTTCGAGTCTTATACAGGTGGTTTATTAAAACCAAATGATTCAGTTAATCCATGGCAATATAAATTTACATGGAATCCTAGAAATGTTATTTTAGCTGGAAAAGAAGGGGCAAAATATTTAAAAAATAACAAAAAAATTATTCTTTCATACAATGAAGTTTTTCAAAATATTAATTTAATTGAAATTCCGGGATTAGGAACATTTGAAGGTTATGCGAATCGAGATTCTATAAAATATAAGGAAATTTATAAGATTGATGATGTTAATACATTAATTAGGGGGACATTAAGAAATAAGGGGTTTTGTTCTTCTTGGGATATTATTCTAAAATTAGGTTTAACAGATTCAAAAAATTATTTGAATGATGTATTTAATATGAGTCATAAAAGTTTTTCAACATCAAAAATATATAATCAAAAAACACAAAATATTAAATCTTTAATAAGTAATCATTATAATAAAAATATAATCTCTGAAGAAATAAAATTATTGGATTGGTTAGGTTTATTTTCTAGTCAAGAAATTAGATTAAAAAAAGGAACGTATGCTGAAGTATTAGAACATATTTTGAAAAAAAAATGGACAATGAAAAAAAATGATATAGATAGAGTAGTGATGTTTCATAGATTTAAATTTATTAAAAATGAAAAGGAAAAAACGTTAACATCTTTTTTTCATATTGATGGTAATAATAATATCGATACCGCTATGGCAAAATCTGTTGGGTTACCTATTGGAATATTTATTAAACAAGTTTTGTTGGGAAAAATTAATTTGTCAGGGATTAAACTTCCTATTTCTCCAACAATATATGAACCTGTTTTAAGAGAATTAAAAAAATTCAATATAATTTTTAAGGAATTAATATATTAAAGAGCTTTAAAATTAAAGTTTTCAAGAAATTTTGTTGTAAAATTTCCTTTAATAAAGTCTTTGTTTCCCATTACTTTAAGATGAAAAGGAATAGTAGTATTAACACCTCCAATTACAAATTCTTCAAGAGCCCTCTTCATTCTTACAATTGCTTCTTTTCTTGACTGATGAGTGGTAATTATTTTAGCTATCATTGAATCATAGTTAGGAGGTATAGTATATCCAGAGTATATGTGTGTGTCAACTCTGACTCCATGCCCCCCTGGGACATGGAAGTTTGAAATCTTTCCTGGTGAAGGAAAAAAATTATTTTTTGGATCTTCTGCATTTATTCTACACTCTATAGCATGAAGGTTAGGATAATAATTCTTTCCTGAGACTTTAACCCCATCGGTTACTTTTATTTGTTCTTTAATTAAGTCAAAGTCTGTAACTTCTTCTGTGATACCATGTTCAACTTGAATTCTGGTATTCATTTCCATGAAATAATAATTTTTATATTTATCAACTATATATTCTATAGTCCCTACTCCTTCATATTTTATTGCTTTTCCAGCTTTAATAGAAGTTTCACCCATTTTTCTTCTTAATTCTTCCGTGACAAAAGGTGATGGTGTTTCTTCAATTAATTTTTGATGCCTTCGTTGAATTGAGCAATCCCTTTCTGATAAGTGACTAACATTTCCATATTTATCACCAACTATTTGAATTTCAATATGTCTTGGTTCTTCTATATATTTTTCAATATATAAACCCTCATTTCCAAATGAAGCTTTAGATTCATTTTTAGCATCTTTCCATGATTTTTCAAATTCTTTTACTTGTTTTATAATCCTCATTCCTTTACCTCCTCCACCTGCTGTTGCTTTTAAAATAATTGGATATCCAATTATTTTGGCTAATTCTTTTCCTTTTTCAATAGATTCTACTAAATCTTCTGAACCAGGGATGGTTGGAATTCCTGCTTTTTTCATTGTTTTTTTAGCAGTTATTTTATCTCCCATTTTTTCTATCATAGATGCGGTTGGTCCAATGAATTTTATTTTACTTTCTAAACATATTTTTGAAAATTCGGAATTTTCGGAAAGAAACCCATATCCAGGATGAATAGCTTCTGAATTTGTAATTTCAGCAGCTGCAATTATTTTAGCTATGTTTAAGTAGGAATCTTTTGCATTTGGTGGTCCAATGCATACTGCCTCATCTGCAAATTTTACATGCAAGCTTTCTTTATCAACGGTGGAATATACAGCTACCGTTTTAATACCCATCTCTTTGCAGCTTCTAATAATTCTTAGAGCTATTTCACCCCTATTAGCTATTAATATTTTTTTTATCATTTTTTGAAATTAATTAACTTGGATCTATTATGAATAAATTTTGATCATATTCTACAGGAGAGGCATCATCTATAAGAATTTTAACTATTGTTCCTGACACCTCTGATTCAATTTCATTAAATAATTTCATTGCTTCTATTATACAAATTGTTTGTCCTTTTGAAACTTTATCTCCTTCTTTAATAAAAGGATCACTTTCAGGATTGGCAGCTCTATAAAATGTTCCAATCATCGGTGATTTTATTGTCAACTTATTATCAATTTCTAAATCTTTTACTTTTTTCTTGACTTCTTTTATCTTTTTTGTAGACTTTTTGGGTGTAAAGTAACTTTGATTATTATTTTTTTTTACCCTTATTTTATAATTTTCAGTTTCAATGCTTACGTCATCTAAATCTGTTTTTTTTATAAAATTAATTATGTCTTCAATTTCTTTATTTTTCATTTAACACAAATTTACAATAAAAATTATTTAACTCTTTCAAGATATTTTTTGAGTTTCACATCAACTTTAATTATATCATTCTCATTAATAAATAATGGTACTTGGATTTCAACTCCAGTTTCAATTTTTGCTGTTTTTGTAACATTTGTAGCAGTATCTCCTTTAACTCCTGGTTCAGATGAAATGATTTTAGATTCTACATAACTTGGAAGTTCACAATTTAATATTTCTTCTTTTTCTGTATGAATAGATATTTCTACGTCTTTACCTTCTACTAAAAATTCAGGAAAATCAATTTGTTCTTTTTGTAATATAATTTGCTCATATGAAGTATTATCCATAAAAAAATAATCATTAGAATTTTTATATAGGAATTTGTGGGATCTTTTTTCAACTCTTGCAGTAACTATTTTATGGCCTGAAGGAAAAGTATTATCAATTACTTTTCCAGTTTTAACATTTTTAAGTTTTGTTCTGACAAATGCAGGCCCTTTACCTGGCTTTACATGTTGGAATTCAATGACAAAGAATAGATTCCCATTAAAATCTATGCATAGACCATTTTTAATATCAGCAGTAGTTGCCATGTTTTATGAATTATATGACCATTTCAAATATATCGAACCCCAAGTAAATCCGCCACCAAAAGATGATAAGATTAAATTATCGCCTTTTTTAATTTTTTTTTCAAAATCCCACAAACATAATGGTATTGTTCCAGCGGTTGTATTTCCATACTTTTGAATATTCATAAGTATTTTTTCTTTACTAATGCCCATCTTATTCGCTGTAGCATCAATGATTCTCTTATTCGCTTGATGAGGTACAAGAAATGCAATATCATCTGATTTGAGATTATTTTTGACCATAATTTCTTGAGAGATATTAGCCATATTTGTAACAGCAAATTTAAATACTTTTGGTCCTTCTTGATGTATAAAATGTTCTTTATTTATTAAGGTTTTCTTAGAAGCTGGATATTTACTTCCACCTGCTTTTATACAAAGATGAGGGGCTCCAGAACCATCGCTTTTTAATAAATAATCTATAATTCCATTTTCATCTTCAGATGGTTCTAAGAGAATAGCCCCACCACCATCACCAAACAATACACAGTTTTTTCTATCTTCATAATCTACTATTGATGACATTTTATCAGCTCCTACTACAATTATTTTTTTATGATTTCCAGATTCGATAAATTGAGAAGCTGTTGTGAG
>CAZYIL010000004.1:0-35598 GCA_964646945.1 uncultured Marinoscillum sp.
GCAAAGAAGATGCTAAAGCAAGAAGTGTTTTACCAGTTCCGGCAACACCATTAATAGTTACAGGTTTAATTTTAGGATTAAGTAGAGCATGAAGTGCAAAAGTTTGTTCAGCGTTTCTAGGATGAATACCATAAGCACTTTGTTTATCTACTTTAATAAAAGAATCTATTCCATGATCATAAAATGAAAGAATGGATTTTTTTTTGCTTTTTAAAATGTAAAATCGATTTTCATTCAATATTTTTTTTCTAGTAATAGAGTTTTTTTTAAGCAATGATTTTTCATTTAGCCTATTAATTGATATATCAGATATATTGCTGATAATTTGACTTTCAAAATCTAATGAATGTACGTTTTTTATCTTTCCTGTTAAATAGTCCTCTGCTCTTAGATTTAAAGATTTGGCTTTAAGTCTTAAATTGATATCTTTTGAAACTAAAATGATATGTTTATTCTTTTCTTTTTTTTGAAGAGTAAGGGCCGAATTTAAAATTTTATGATCATTTATATCATCATTAAATACAGAATTGATGTCATCATTAATATTTACTAGTACTTTAAATTTTCCTTTATTGTGCCCATTTAAAGAAATCCATTTATCAAGCATCTCATGTTTTGAAAGCTTATCAATTAATCTAATAAATTCTCTGGCTTCAAAATTTTTCGTGTCATTACCTTTTTTCATCTCATCTAATTCTTCTAATACCGTTATAGGAATTCCAATATCATTCTCTTCAAAATTCATTATAGAATCATGAGAGTGTAATATAACTGAAGTATCTAAAACAAAAATTTTTTTAATCTTAGTCATTTATTTATTCAATATCTTTTTATAAAAATTTGTATACAATGGCAATATATTTGTTATGCTATACTGTTCTGCTTTAATTAAAGCAGACTCTTTAAAATTTATTAAATTATTTTTATCTAATATATGTAATGATCTTTTAGTCATTTTATCAACATCACCAACATCACAACAAAATCCTGATTTCCCTTCATCTATTAGATCAGGAAGTCCTCCAATATTAGTAGATACAACAGGAACAGAGGATGCCATTGCTTCTAAAGCAGCTAAACCAAAACTTTCTTTTTCTGAAGTTAACAAAAATAAATCTCCATTTGACAAAATATCTTCTACATTATCCATTTTACCTAAAAAATAAACATCTTTAAGTCCACAAATTGACCTGGTCAAAGATTCGATATTTGCTCTTTCAGGACCATCCCCAATCATTACAAGCTTGGATGGTATTTCTTTATTTATTTTACAGAAAACATTAACTACATCCTGAATCCTTTTTACTTTTCTGAAATTTGAAGTATGCAAAATTAATTTTTCCCCTTTTTTACATATTTTTTTTTTAAACTGTTGATCTATATTGTTTTTAAATCTATTTAAATCAATAAAATTAGGTATCACTTCAATGTCTACTTTTATATCAAAGTTGTTTAAAGTATCCTTTTTTAAACTGTCTGATACCGCTGTAACACCATCAGATTGATTTATTGAGAAATTCACTACTGGTTTGCAAGAAGGATCATTACCAATTAGAGTAATATCTGTACCATGAAGTGTAGTTATAATTGGAATAGAAATACCAAAACTTTGCAATATATTTTTTGCTAATAACGCAGATGAAGCATGAGGTATGGCGTAGTGCACATGTAGAATATCAAGTTTTTCATATTGAATTATTTCAACTAATTTGCTAGTTAGTGATAATTCATACGGTGGAAATTCAAATAATGGATAACTTTTCACTCCTACTTCATGATAAAATAAGTTATTATTATGAAAATTTAACCTAGCAGGCACAGCATAGGTTATAAAGTGTACTTGATTTTCTTTTTCAGATAATGCCTTACCTAATTCTGTAGCAATAACACCACTTCCTCCATATGTTGGGTAACAAACTATTCCAATTTTCATCTCCTATAAAAATACTATATTAGTTCCTATATCTTAAAAAATTTAATATCAATTTCAAATAAAAAATTTATTAGGAATAGTTTGTAGTTCTTTTACATAAAAAAAAAATTTAAATTTATCTTTATATAAAAATATTTTTTATAATATATAAATAAGAAATGAAATTTCCTTCTTTAATAAAAATACCAAGAAATAAAAAATTTAATTTCGAGCCAAGACATTATGATCCAATAAAAGAAGATCTTGAGCAAAGAATTTCTAAAACAAAAAATAATAAAAAAGAAAATTTTTCTTACAACCTATTTAAAAGCAAAGAAGAAAATAGTTTTTTGAAGCCTAGAAATTTACAACTATTTTTAATGTTACTATTTAGTATAATTTCTATAGGATGGTTGTTTTATGGTAACATAATTTTTATATTATTTTTAATAATTTCTTTAATATATTTTTTTAAGTCTATTAAGAGAACAAAAAAAGTTTAATGATAAATCTAATTCATAAGTTACCTAAGTCTGTTGCTAATCAAATTGCAGCTGGAGAAGTAGTTCAGAGACCTTCATCTATCATAAAAGAATTATTGGAAAACAGTATCGATGCAGATTCAAAAAATATAAAGGTTATAGTAAATCAAGGGGGTAAAAATAAGATAATTGTAATTGACGATGGAATTGGAATGAGCCGGGAAGATTCGGTTAAATGTTTTGAAAAACATTCAACATCTAAGTTGAAAAAATCTTCTGACTTGTTTGAAATTAAAACAATGGGATTTAGAGGAGAAGCACTAGCTTCAATTGCTTCCGTTTCTCAAGTGGAAATGTCAACTAAAATAGAAGGTGTCGATATAGGAACCAAAATATCAATCGAAGGATCTAAAATTAAAGATATCTCAGATATAACCAAGAGCAAAGGAACCTCAATTACAGTCAAAAATATATTTTATAATATACCCGCTAGGAGAAATTTTTTAAAATCAGATGCTGTAGAATTGAAACATATTATTGATGAGTTTCAAAAAATTGCTCTAGCCAATTCTCAAATAAACCTTTCTCTGTTTAACAATAATATTGAAATATTTAATCTAAATAAATCAAATCTAAGTAACAGAATAGTGTCGATTTTTGGGAAAAATTATAGAGAACAGCTTATTCAATGTGATGAAAAATTTGATAAAATTGACATCAAAGGGTTTATAGGTAAACCTCAAAATTCAAAAAAAACTAGAGGGGAACAATTTTTCTTTGTAAATAATAGATTTATAAAAAGCCCATATCTTCACCATGCATTGATTAAAAGCTATGAAGGACTTTTGGAAGAAAAAAAAATTCCTTTTTACGTTATATTCATTAAAATAGAGCCAAAGTCTATAGACATCAACGTACACCCCACTAAAAATGAAATAAAATTTGATGATGAAAAACTTGTCTATAGCATTATAAATTCTTCTATAAAAAAATCTCTTGCTATCCACAACGTCACCCCATCAATAAATTTTGAAGCAGATATAAATTTTACCTCCACTAGAGTAAAAGAATATGATAAAATATATGAAAAAGTGAATACAAAAAATTCTAATGATCGATGGAAAAAACTTTTTGATAATGCAAAATCAGAAAATATGTTTCTTGAAAAAGAAATAAATTTTGATGGGGAAGAAGAAAATATAAATCAAAGAAATAACGATCCTATACAATTAATTAGACCCTATATATTTAAACAACTTAATAAGAAAATATTGATTTTTAATCAATCTCTTATGCATGAAAGAATTTTATATGAGAAATACAAATCTAATTTTGTAAATAAAAAATCTAATTCACAACAATCACTTTTCCCAAAATATATTGAATTAAACAAAGGAGATTTTCAATTAATGAATGAAATGATAAAAGAAATTAAGTTATTAGGTTTTGACATTGATATTTTCGGAAAAAATTCTGTCATTATTAACGGCATTCCTTCAGGGTCTGAGGAAATTGATGAAAAATATTTAATTGAAAGTTTTATTGAAGAGTTGAAATTAAATAATGAAAAATTAAGTTATAACAAAAATGAAAATATAATAAGATCATTCGCGAAAAGATGTAGAGTATCCGAAGAAAAAAAACTAGAAATCAATGAAATGAAATCATTAATTGATCAGCTTTTTTCATGTGATATATCTAATTATACGCCTGATGGTCAAAAAATTTTTACCCAAATAAATAAAGAGCAAATAAATAACTTATTCCATGTTTAATCTTACTCCTGCTGCAAAAAGCATTTTGATTATTAACGGGATAATTTTTTTCTTAACTTCCCAAGATTTAATTGAATTTCTTGGGATGAGGTACATTCTATCAGAAAATTTTCAACCATTTCAACTACTTACATATATGTGGGTTCATGCTAATTTTTCTCATTTATTCTCCAATATGTTTGCCGTTTTAGTTTTTGCCCCCATTCTCGAAAAAGTTTGGGGATCAAGAAAGTTTTTGATTTTTTATCTTACAACTGGAATTGGAGCTGGTATTTTATACTGTGCTGTTAATTTTTATGAAACTTACAAATATGAAATACAAACAGAGAACTATATAGATAATCCAAGCCCAGAAAGTTTTAGAAAACTTGTTCTAGACAATGTCCCAGAATATTATAATCAACTTTATGACTTTATTTTAGATTATTCTGATAATCCCCAAAATCCAAATTATATTGCTGAAAGTAAAGAATCAGCATCCAAGTTATTTAAATTTAAAAGTGATGTTCCTATGGTTGGTGCTTCTGGCGCTGTTTTTGGAATACTTTTGGCATTTGCAATGTTATTTCCAAATATGCAACTTATGCTTCTTATCCCACCAATACCAGTCAAAGCAAAATATTTAGTTTTAGTTTACGGAATTTATGAGCTTTGGAGTGAGCTAAACAGGATTCCAGGAGATAATATAGCACATTTAGCACATTTAGGAGGAATGCTCATCGCTTATATTATTCTTAGGTATTGGAAAAAAAAATACGGAACTTATTATTAGTAAAGATGTCTAATTTTATTATAGAAGATTTTAAAAACGCATGGAATAAGCCAGAAAATGGACTAATTAAAATTATATTAATTAATATAATAATTTTTGTTAGTTTGAGCATCTTAAAAGTTATAAGTCAGATTTCTGGCTTAGGAAGTTTATTTCAAGGCTTTATTAATGCTCTAATGCTTCCTTCTGATGTTAAACAATTCTTCTTTCAACCATGGAGCATAATTACATATTTTTTTCTGCATTTGGGATTTACGCATATTTTATGGAACATGCTATTTTTATATTGGTTTGGGAAAATAATACAAGATAATTTAGGAAATAATTCACTAATTAGCTTATATGTTTTAGGAGGAATAATTGGAGGATTATTTTATATGGCATCATACAATATCATTCCATTTTATTATGAAAAAATTGATAATTCTTTACTATTAGGAGCATCAGCAGGTGTCTTTAGTGTTGTTATTGGGTCGGCTACTCTTCTTCCAAATTATACATTTTATCTCCTTTTTATAGGTCCTGTGAGAATAAAATATATTGCTTTGTTTTATTTTCTAATTTCCTTTTTTGGAATAACAAGTCAAAATTCCGGAGGAGAAATTGCTCATATAGGAGGAGCATTTATCGGATATTTTTTTATTAAACAATTACAAAAAGGAAATAATATAGGTGCCCCTATTATTAATATATTATCTTTTTTTAAAAAATTTAATTTTCAAAAAAAACCTGTTCAAAATTTATCTAAGGTAAAAGAAAGTGAAAATGAAACTAGTCAAGATGAAGTAGATATTATCTTAGATAAAATTTCAAAGAGCGGATACGAAAGTTTAACTAAAGAAGAAAAAGATAAATTATTTAAACTAAGCAAAAAATGAGATCTACTAAATATTTTTTATTGATGATTTTCCTTTTGTTTTTTGGTTGTAATAATAAAAATATATCATCGTTTGAAAAAATTGAAATGCCTTTATTAAATGAAATGATAGCAGAAAAATTGGTTCAACTTTCTCTTGATTGTGTAGATAAAAAATATCCATACAAAATAGGTTATAGATATATAAATGAAGATTGGGTACAGCCACATCACAACATAACACCTTCTTTCTTTGGATGTTGGGATTGGCATTCTGCTGTTCATGGACACTGGGCTATGGTAAAAATATTGAAAACATTTCCCAACATTTCCCTAAAAGAAGAAATCCGTGCAAAACTTAGAAACAACCTATCTAAAAAAAATTTAGATAAAGAATATGAGTTTTTTCAAAATGAATTTGCTAAAGGGTTTGAAAGAACATACGGATGGGCCTGGCTATTAAAATTGTATGGTGAATTATTAAATTGGAATGATGAAGAAGCAAAAATATGGTCAAAAAATTTACACCCTTTAGTCAAACTATTGTCAAGTAGAACACAAAATTTTTTAGAAAATTTATCTTCTCCTTTAAGACCCGGGACTCATGCTAATTCTGCTTTTTCATTTGCTTTAATGTTGGATTACTCAAAAGTTACTGGAGATATAAATTTGGAAAACAAAATAAAAGATTTCAGTTTAAAATACTTTCTTAATGATTTAGATTGTCCTGTTGATTATGAACCTTCCGGAACAGATTTTCTTTCTCCCTGTCTTGCTGAAGCTGAAACCATGAGTAAAATATTAAGTGCAAAAGAATTCAACATTTGGATAAAAAAATTTCTTCCTGAAATTAACAGCAAGAAATTTTCTACTATAGTAAATCCACCAACAGTATTAGACCCAGAAGATCCTGGAATAGGACATCTTATAGGATTGATGTTTCATAGGGCGTGGACCCTAAACAGGATAGCATCTGTAATTGAAGGTGATGATGATAAAAAAAATAGACTTCAAAACATTGCTAGCAATCATGCGAAAATGGGATATGAAATCATGTTTGATAGTGGATATGGAGGAGAACATTGGTTGGCAACGTTTGCTATATACTTGCTAACTTATGGGAGTTAATTGACTCTTTTCCTTTCTAAATATACTGTCCCTACCAATATATCTTTACTTCTTTCATATTTAGTTCCTCTGTATTCAACTGGAGTTACTTCAAAATAGTAAAAATCAGACTGAACTGGCTGACCTAAATTATCGTTTCCATTCCATATTACATCTGTGGAAACACTATCACTTGAAAAAATCACTCTTTCATATCTATCATAAATTCTGACTTTAAAGCCAATATATTTTTCAAGAATATTTTGATACTTTGCAACAAAAAAATCGTTGAATAAATCACTGTTAGGAGTAAAATAATTAGGAAGTTCGTAAATAGTTGGATTAAGATTCTTGGCATGGATAAATAAATACCCTTGATTAGACGCGCAACCTTCTATATCTCTAACGGTATATATTAAAGTATCAAAATTTGTAGGAGAATTTTCAAAATTGTATGTAATCGTACCATCATTATTTACAATTACCTCTCCAAAATCAGGATTTCGTAAAATTTCAATACTCGTAGAGTCTAAATCTGAATCAATATCAAAATCATTAACTATAAGATCCTTTATTAAAGACACTGGACTTGAAGCATCAAATTCAAGAGTATCATTAACAGCAAATGGGCAATCATTAATATGTGCTATTGTAATGGTTACTGTTGCTGTAGAATCACATAACACAAATCCGTCGTCAGAAAGTGCATAATCAAAAGTGACCACCTCAGGTCCTGGAGCTTCAATATGTCGAGGAGGATTATATCTAAATGTACCATCCGGGGTCCAATACAGATTACCAACGATATCCCCATCTACATTTTTAGGCTGATCCAAAACCGATATAATCAACTCATTATTATCTATTCCATTCAAAATTTCTATGTCGCTATCATTAAGTACCAAAGAAGAATCTATATCTTGTCCTTCATTAATGTTAAACACGTCATTAACGGGAACAGGACAATCATTCACTGGATTTATACATAAAGTCACTGTCACAGTATCTGTATTAAAATCACCATCCGTAGCATAATACGTAAATGAATCGGTGGTGGTCTCTCCTCCATCATGGTTATAAATAAAAGTGCCATTAGGATTCAAAATTAAAGAACCATTTAATGGAAGAGTAACAATCACAGCAGTAAGAACAGAATCTTTTTCATCTAAATCATAATCATTCCCTAAAACTCCTTCCAAATAAGTGAGAGTTTGTAAGACACTATCTTCATCTATACAAGGATAAGTGTCTGCAAGAGCAACCGGAGGAGTATCGGGAACAGGTGTTATCCTTATCGATACCTTCACAGTATCATTGTCGCATTCTCCATCATTCATAACATATTTAAATTCATCTTCAAAATTTTCAGAATCATCATGTACATAATCGAAAGAACCATCTGCATTAAGTGTTAATGTTCCAAAATATGGTCCTGAACCATTACCCAATGGCATCGGAGCTACCAATGTTACAGGATCTAATGGATTTTGATCGTTATCGTTATGAAGCACCCCACTATCAGCATTAACAATTAATTTTCCACCTTCTAGAATGTTTTCATATAAATCATCATTCCCTACAGTACAAACATTATTAATTGCAATAAAAGCTGTATCAGCAACAGAGGTAGTATCTTCTCCGTCTGTGACAAAATAAGTGAAGTAGGTGTTATCAGGATTGTCGGTGCAATCGTGGCTGTAAGTAAATGAACCATCATCCTTATAAATAAATGATCCCATAGCTGGTAAATCTTTCATAACAATAGTAAGTACATCTTTACAATCCGGATCTGTATCATTAGCCAGAACTCCTGAAGCTGCATCCGTAATTAGTACCTTACATTCCTTGACAGAATAGTTTTCGTTTTGTGCTCCAGGGGGAGGTCTATTTTTTATCACTATGATAACTGTTGCATAGTCAACAGAGAACTTACCATCTCCAGGCTCATTGTCAAAAAGTCTGTACCTAAATGAGTCTAAATTTGGCTTATCATTTCCATTATGTATGTATTGGAAGGAGCCATCAAGACAAGGAGTGTTCATCAAACCACCGCATTTTAAAGTCCCTTGCGTAGGCAGGTCAGTATGAGCAACTAGTACGTCTACAGAAGCAATCGGATTATCTACATCTTCATCATTTTTCTTCAAACCACCCGCAACATCTACAATTAAAGTATCGCATTCAAATAGTTCGAAAGTATCATTTCTAGCTATTGGAGGATCGTTTACTGGCGTAATATGTATAATAGCTTTTGTAGCGGCAGATGTAATAGTTCCATCACTTACTCTATACATTATACTATCTATGATAGTCTCACTTCCATCATGAGCATAGGCAAATGCTCCATCAGTTTGCGCTTCAAATGGACCTCCTGTAACACAATTTACATTATTTCCCAGGGTAAGACATGGATCATTAGGATTCATTACAACACTGGAGTTTTCATTATGATGTAATGGAGGTGTTTTCATTGTCACCGTAAGCACATCACAAGAATTAGCGTCTGTATCATTATCTTTTAGTCCTTCAACTCCTAAACCTCCACCCGCAGTTACTGTAAGAGATGCTCCTTCAAGAATTGTATATTCATCAACAGCTGGTATAGGGGCTCTATTAACTATGGTAATTGTAGCAGTAACAGGAACAACTGTTGAAGCTTCTCCATCATTAACGTTATAGGTAAAACTATCCGTCGTTGGAGCAGCTGTACCATTATGGACATACTGAAATGAACCATCTTCACAAATATTATTAAGCTTACCAAAATTATTATCAAGATTATTTACACAAGAAAGAGTTCCATGAGTGGTTCCTGTTACCAATTGAGTAATTAACTTATCTTGCGGATCAACGTCTGAATCATTGACAAGGACACCATCTGCAATACCAGCATTAATACCTAAAGTGTCATTTGCCAATAACGTTTCGCACTTATCAACCGTATAATCCTCTCCTAGAGCTACAGGTAGTGTATTTATAATTCTTATCCTAACTATAGCAAGAGGAAGTTCAGATAAATTATTTTCTGCCTGATTATCATCAAGACGATAAGTGATTTCATCAACGTTAACAGGGTCAGTTCCATCATGTTTATAAAAGAAAGTACCATCAGGATTAGGCGTCCATTGTGTTGCATGAGTAGGACCAGTACATCCAGCACAGTTCCAATCTAATGTTACCTGAGCTACATCCATTACATCTTGCTCTGGATCCGAATCGTTTTTTCTAACTCCTAAATTTATATCTGTAATATTTAATGTTTGACCTTCATTCACACTATAAGTAAGAAGATCGTCATTTGCAACTGGAGGATCATTGACTGGGTTGATAGTAATTGTAACAGTTCCCTGTACATTACAAGCTGGATCTCCATCACTTTGTTTGTAGGTAAAAGTATCTGTATGGTTTTCACTTCCATCATGCTCGTACTTAAAAGACCCGTCCTGACAAACTCCAGGTTGTCCTGTACCATTAGGATGTGGTGGTGGTGGACATGTTAAAGTTCCAAATTGAGGATTGACAACAACTGAAGCAGAAAGATTATCACCTTCAGGGTCTGTGTCCGCCCCTTGTCCTTGTGTTAAACCTAAAGCTTCAATTACAATTGTTTCACCTCCTTCAAGTACCAAATTAGGATAAGTTTGATCGTTAACTGAAGGACATTCATTTACAGCATTAACCACAATATCAACCCTAATTGGTGGTGATTCACCTCCACCACATTGATTATCGTTGATTGTATATTGAAAGAAAATACCAGTAAAATTCTCGCTTCCATCATGATCGTAAGTGAATGTTCCATTTGGAAAAAAGTTGAATACACCATGTAAAGGATTTGGTCCAAATTGAGTACAGGTGATTAAATCTGATTCTTCATCAAAATCAAATAAAATTCCATCAGTTCCAGAATCATTTCCATCATTATGTAATAAAACTCCTTGTGGACTTCCTCCTGATCCATCAGCAGAAAGCAAATCATCTTCATTAATGACATAAATATCATTTTCACCAATAGGACAATCATTTACCGATGTAATGTTGATGGTTACTTCTGTCGTAGGGCAAGTGCCTTGACCAACACAATTACCATCCCTGGTCATATAAGTAAATGTGTCTTTAAAACCAGGCGTGCCATCATGGGTACCATCTTGAAAATATATAAATGTTCCATTATCAGCCACAGTAAAAGGTTGACCTGCGGCTGCTGCATCATAATAGTCTGGTTGTTTTACAACCTGATGGACGTGAAGCGGGTCGTCTTTAAAAGGATTAGTTGGAGGAGTAAAATCAGGATCAGTATCATTTATCAGAACTCCATTATCGGTAAGAACTCCAGGCGTTACAGCATCAAAAGGATCATTTATATTTATATTTCCTCCCTCAGTAACAGTATAGATATCAATCACACCTACTGGAGGATTATTTGCAGGAGTAATATTAATTGTTAATGTTTCTTCATTACTATTACATTGACCATTATTTGTTTGATATTTAACAATATCTTGCAAAGGAGTTTGAGCTCCAAAATGTGTATAAGTAAATGTACCATTTGGATTTAATACTATTGAGCCAAGAGTAGGTTGTTGGGTAATAACATATGCTTTTAAAGCGACACCACCATTATCATCATTAGCTGAAACATCACAAGCTAAGCCTCCAGCACAACCATTTCCTGTTAGTGTCCCCCCTTCTACAACAGTTTCTGTTTCACCCACTAATATGGGACAATCTGGCTGAGGAACAATGGTTATAGTGACTAGCCCTTCCAAATCCCCACCTACAGCACATGCCACCGTAGGGGTTATAACATAAATAAATTGATCTGAAATTGTTTCCGTTCCATTATGCACATATTGAAACGTTCCATCTGGACAAATTGTCGGAGAAGCAATCGCATTAGAAGGACAGGTAAGAGAAGTTGCATTTACAGGCCCATTACCAGGTTTTAGAGCAACGGTAAAAGCATCTCCCTCCGCATCGCTATCTATAGCATTTGCTTGATTTACATTTTGTTTGTCTTTCACGCCTTTCGGGTTTGCTCCTTGACCGTCTGCTGTTATGGTTTCATTTTCATTGACTGTATACGCATCATCAATAGCCACAGGGCAATCGTTTACTGGATTCACAGTTATGCTAACTGTAGTTTCCGATCTGAAGTTTGGATCATCTTGACATGTACTAGTAGGATCAACGGCATAGTAAGAAAATTGATCTCCATGATTTTCAAGTCCATCATGCGTATAAACAAAATCTCCATTTTCACAAATTCCAGAATTACCAAAGTTATCATCACCAAAAGTATTACAAACTAAAGTTCCTCTAAAAGGTCCTGAGCCTGGTTTTAATACTGCATCGAAATTATCCCCTTCAGGATCAGAATCAATGGCATTAGGATTATTATTTTGTACTACCCCTTTTCTAGCTGGCAGATTATTAGTGTTCTGTGCATTCAACACTCCCGCTTCATCAATTACAAGCAAATAACTATCCGATCTTGCAACAGGACAATTATTTATAGGATTAATTGTAATGGTTACTGTGATAGGTGGTGGAGGCCCTCCAACACAAAGAGCATCTATATATCTGTAAGTAAATGTAACAAAATTATTAGGTGCATCTGGCATTTCAGTGCCATCATGGACATATTGTATGTTTCCATTTGCTGTTTGGTTTTGCACGACCCCCATTGGATTACCCAAATGATCTTGAGGGGCTTGTACAATCTCCCAGCCCAAGACATATTTATTAGTCTCTTCGTCACCTGCATCATTAGCTTTAACTCCATTATCATTTGCATTACCAGGCGTGGCCGTATTATCATGATCATCAAGAGTCAGCGTTCCCCCTTCATCTACATTGTAAGTATCCGCACTACCAACAGGGCAGTCGTTGGTTGGGGTAATGGTAATCGTAACGGTAATAGGCGTTGAAGCAGCGCATCCTTCCTGATCGTTAAGTGTATACTGGAATGAATCTGTTATAGAAGCCCCGCCATCATGAGTATAGATAAATGTACCATTAGCATTCAATGTAAAAACACCATCGTGATTATTAGGACCAGAACCACCAACGATAGTAGCCGTTAAGGTATTAGGATCTGAATCAATATCTGCATCTACGCCTCCAGCAATTTTAACAACATTTGTCGTACCAAGAATAACTCCACCATCGTTTCCAGCTTTAGAATTAATATTTATTGTTTGTCCTTCATCAACTGCATATCCATCAGCGACCCCAACAGGACAATCATTTGTTTCTGTTACAACAATATTTACTACCACATCCACCTGACAAACGCCATCAGTTAATATGTATTGAAAGGTGTCATGAGGCCCTGCTCCCACAGGTTCATCTCCACCATGTATATACTTAAAAGTACCATCAGAACATATGGATGGCGCAGCGCCAAGGTTAGGGTCTCCTCCTTTTTCACAAACAATTGTTCCTTTCGTTGGAGCCGCTCCGGTTTTAATTCCTCTGTTATTTATTCCAGCAGAAGCTACTGTCAAGGGGGTTCCATTTGGGTCTGTATCTGCAACACCTACCGTTTTAGCACCCCCCACAGTACCAAGAATAACTCCTCCTCCAGCTCCAGCAGCAGTGTTAATAGTTAGCGTAGCTCCTTCAGCCACTGTATAGGTGTCAGTCGCTCCCACAGGACATTGATTGACACTCAAGTTTACTGTTATATTATCAACCGAACACTCATTACCACCGTTTAAAGTATATGTAAAAGATGTTGTAGGAGCACCCCCCACATTATCAATATATCTAAATGTTCCATCAGTACAAATTTTATTAGCGTCCCCATCATTTGGATCCCCAGCAGTTTGACAGCTAATAATACCTCCTACAGGTAGCGTTTTTATAGCTACCGTCAATTTATCACAAGATCGTGGCTCTGCATCAATTAAAACTCCATCTCCTCCTTGATCAATTCCATCATTTCTTAATAAAACTCCCTCTGGATTTGTTCCTATACCATCTGCATTAAGTGTTCCTCCATCATCAACCAATAAAAGATAATTATCTACTTCTGCAACTGGACACTCATCTTCGATACAAATTGTCACAGTTCCTTCATTTGAAAGTTCAAATCCATCATGAATTTTGTATTTTATAGTTTCAACGTTGTTGCCATCATTTGCTTCGGTACAGGTATGTGTATATCTAAATGATCCATCTGAACAAAAATTATTTGTTCCCACATTTGGATCTCCTACTTTTTCACAGGTTAAAACACCAAAATCAGGTGCATCCGTTACAGAAATCGTTTTGGGATCAAAAGGGTTATTAAAAACATCACCAGTAAGAATTCCATCTCCTGCACTTACATCAACATGTCTCCCCTCTTTCACGGCATTGGCGGTACCGCAAGCATAATCATCATTATCAACAACTGGAGCTACATTTTGTATAATTATAGTTACTGTACACTCTTCACCAGCAGCAGGAGGACATGCAGGGTCGACTCCGTTGTCTCCAATTTTATATTTAAAAGTTGTTGTGTTAATAATAGCACCAACACCAGGATCCATATTGTGGGTATAGGTGAAAGCCCCAGTAGCATTGAAAAGCCATGTTCCTGGAACAAATCCAGCAGGATTACCTCCTTCTTGTACAGCAGTCAAAGTGTTAGCAGGAACATCTCTATCTAAGTCAGCCGCCCCAGCTGTTTTTTTACCTCCCAAAGCGCCAACTCCTCCTTGAATAAACCCATTAGCAGCGTTCGCATTAATAGCAAATCCTTCAGGGATGGTGTAAGTATCAGAGTCACAATCAGGACAATCATTTTGAGGAATAATATTTATAGTTACTGTGTATGGGCCTTTAGCTGTACATCCAGGAGCTGGTGTATTTGCATCATAAGGCACAGGTCCATCATGTAAAGTATATTGAAATGTAACTTGCGCGTTACCTCCATTTGGTTCAGTACCATTATGAACATAACTAAACGTGCCATTTGGGTTTAACGTAAAAGAAGTAGCATGAGCAGGTGGAGCTCCGCTTAAGACAGCGCTAAGAACTTCTCCTGGGTTACCATCACTATCTACAGTACCTGCCGTCTTTTTACCTAGATTAACTCCCGTTCCAGGAACAGCTCCTGGAGTACCGAATATTACACCCCCTCCTGCAACTGGTGTTGCAGCAGTACCAGGTTGATTTACATTAAGAGTACCTCCCTCAATAACTTCGTATACATCTCCCGTTCCACCTACGGGACATAAGTTGATATTAAAATTTACTGTGGTAACAGCACCGGCATCATCAAATCCATCATTCATAAAATACAAAGCACTTTTTGTCAGGTTATTATCTAAACCTTTATGCTCATAGGTAAAACCACCATCTTTACAAAAATTGTTTGAGGCATTATTTGGATCCCCAGCATCGGTACACTTAATAACATCATTTGGTGATGGTTGAGAAACCGTAGTTTTTACTTGCTTATTAGCGGCAGCACCACAAGGAGAACATGCTCCGGGATCAACACCTGAACTCACTGCTAAAGGGTCATTCCCCAAAACTCCTGGCGTAGCAAAAGTTCGAGTTTCACCAAAATTCACTTCATAAGTATCATTAACACCACTTGGATTCGAGTTGGTAATAAATATTTTAAAAGTTGCCGTGGCATTAAGAGCACCATCAGATACAGTAACTTCAAAATAATCCATATACTGATCGTTACCAGGCAAAGCACCAGGAGCTGTATATTTAAAATCACCTGTTGAAGCAAAGTTATCCGTGGCTAAATCAATAACTGCACCATAGGTGCTTGGCCATGCTTGGTTAACTCCAGCTATTGAAGAATTTGCATTTGTTCCTCCTGCGCTCACAGGAGCTAAAGTAAAAGTATAATCTCCTGGGTTATTATCAGGATCATTTACTAAAGATTCTAAATCAGTAAATGAATTTACACCACTGCCTTCTGCAATAGTTTTTTGATAAGCACCTATTGAAGGTGGATCGTTAACAGGGGTTATTGTGATGGTGACAGTACCAGTCCCAGATTTTCCAGTAGCATTTGTAATTGTATAGGTAATAGTCTCAGTAGTTGTTTCTGATGAATTATGTGTATACTTAAAACTTCCATTTGAACAAAATCCTGCATTCCCATTTCTTGCATCACCGGCATCAGCACATACTAGAACACCATTAAGAGGTCCGAAAACTGGAGCTGCATCTACAGTTCCTGCAGGACCACCATTAGCGACATCATTGGTTTTTACCCCTCTTGCAGCAGGTACATTTATAAAAAGACCCTCTGCAGGAGCCAGACTACCCAAACCATCACCATTGTAACCGGTTGCATTATAAGTATCGTTGTTTGCAGTCCAGACTTGAGAAAAGGAATCAAAAGTGTTATAAAAAAGTAATGGCAGTAAAAATAAAAATAAATTTTTTCTCATCTTATTAGCAAATAGAGTATACAAATATAAAAATTTTGACTCTATCATGTACAAAAAATTTTTTTTTGATTTTAAGTTAAAAATATATACATATTTAAAATGCTAACACACTTTTTCTTTGTTCGCTAATTGGCCGCAAGCGGCATCGATGTCTTCACCTCTACTTCTTCTCACTTTTACGACCACTCCTTTTTTATCCAAATAAGAAATAAATGCAGATAATTTTTTTTCTGATGCTTTGGTAAAAGGAGCGTTGTCAACGGAATTATATTCTATAATATTAATTTTTGAAGGAACCTTTTTTGCAAAAGAATAGAGTTTTTCTGCATCTTCAATAGAGTCGTTAAATTGATCAAACAAAATATACTCATAGGTTACCATCTTTTTCATTTTATTGTAATAATAACTAATTGCATCCTGAAGACTAGATAAAGAGTTTGATCGTCCTATGGGCATTATTGAATTTCTTTTTTCATCGTCAGCAGCATGTAAAGACAACGCTAAATTTACTCCTATATTATCATCTGCAAGCCTTTTAATCATCTTTGATATTCCAGACGTAGAAAGGGTAATCCTTTTTTTGGAGATATGTAATCCTTGTGAAGAGGTTAAACGATCAATAGACTGGATAACATTAGAATAATTTAAGAGAGGCTCCCCCATACCCATGTAAACGATATTTGTAAGAGAAAAGTTATAATTTTCTAAAGCCTGCTCTTTAATGTGCACCACTTGGTCATAAATTTCTCCTGCAGATAAATTTCTTTTTCTATCAATAGTACCTGTAGCACAAAATTTGCAGGAAAGAGAACACCCCACTTGGGAAGAAATGCATGCCGTCATTCTTTTGTTTTGTGGAATAAGAACGCCCTCTATAGTATGATTGTCGAAAAGTTTGAAGCGCGTCTTGATTGTCCTGTCCTTACTTATTTGTATGCTGTCTACATGAATGGTGTTGATAACAAAATTGTCATCCAATAATTTTCTGTTTTCTTTAGAAATGTTTTTCATCTCTGAAAAAGAAGTAACCGATTTCTTCCATATCCATTCAATAACCTGTCTGGCAACAAATGGTTTTTGTTTGTGTTCCAAAAAAAATTCTTCTAATTCTTCAGCAGAAATATTTCTTATATCTTTTTTCACCATCATATTTTTATTGATTACAAAGATATTAAATCCAATATTGTGTATTTTGTATTATCGATTTAAAAATGATAAAAAGAAAAATTGAAAATCTGATAAAAAAGACAGGAAAAATCACTTCCTGGTTAAGTTTTATTTTAGTTTTAGTTATTTCAGCAGACGTGTTCCTTAGATATGTTTTTAATTATTCTATAGCAGCCTTTTATGAGCTAGAATGGCATTTATTTGCATGTATTTTTATTCTTGGATCTTCTTATACTCTCCAAAAAGATAGGCACGTGAGAGTAGATGTTTTTTACAATGAATTTAGTGAAAATACTAAAAACTGGATCAACCTTTTGGGTACGTTATTGTTCTTACTTCCTTTTAGTTATATCATCATCATTTCTTCCGTCCCTTTTGTGATAAATTCGTATCAAATATTGGAATCTAGTCCAGATCAAGGAGGTCTTCCTTTTAGGTTTATCATTAAATCCATTATTCCTATAGGATTTTCTCTTTTCTTTCTTCAAGGATGTCTTCAAGTATCAAAATACCTTTCCCTTATTTTTAAAAAAATAGATGATTGAATATATTCCTTTACTATTATTTGCTCTAGTTTTTGTTTTAATACTTTTTGGGTATCCTGTTGCTTTAACTTTGGGAGGAATATCTGTTATAGCTGGAATTATCTTTTTTGATATAGATTTCTTTTATCTGCTTTCCCTAAGGATTTATGGTATCATGAACAATTTTGTTTTGCTAGCTGTTCCCCTCTTTATTTTCATGGGAATTACATTAGAAAAATCAGGAGTTGCTGAAAAATTACTGGAAATGATGGCTCTTATGTTTGGTAAAATTAAGGGTGGCCTCGCCATATCAGTGATCGTGGTTGGAGCCATGTTAGCTGCATCAACTGGAATCGTGGGAGCTACAGTTGTTACGATGGGCCTTATTAGTCTTCCTACCATGTTAAAAAGAGGGTACAATCCTTCACTAGCAACAGGAGTTATTGCTTCATCGGGGACCTTAGGTCAAATCATTCCTCCTTCAGTCGTGTTAGTGTTATTAGCTACGGTTTTAAATGTGTCTGTTGGAAACTTATTTACCTCAGCTTTATTGCCTGGTTTTATTCTCGTTTTTTTATATCTGCTCTATATAATAATTGTATCCATGCTTTACCCAGACATAGCTCCTAGTATGCCGAAAAAAGAAATAGAAAAATTTCAAAAGGAGACAAGTATATATCAAATCATCAATGCTTTTCTTTTACCATTTTTATTAATAGCAGCCGTTCTAGGTTCAATTTTTGCAGGGATAGCTTCTCCAACAGAAGCAGCTGGCGTAGGGGCTTTAGGAGCATTAATTCTCAGTAAATCCAGTGGCAATTTTAAATTAAATACCATAAAAGAAATCATGAGCGAAACCACTCATTTAACTTCTATTGTATTTATGATTTTGATTGGAGCCACCTCGTTTTCATTGGTGTTTAGAGGGCTGGAAGGAGACAAGCTACTTATTGATCTGATTACTCAAGCAAACCTTTCACCAAATGAATTTATTGTGCTGGTATTGATCATTATTTTTATTGCTGGCTTTTTTATAGATTTTATTGAAATCACTTTTATCATTGTTCCAGTTGTAGCTCCCATCTTTGTGGCTCTAGAAATTGATTTAATATGGATAGGAATATTAATAGCGATTAATCTCCAAACATCATTTTTGACTCCTCCTTTTGGTTTTTCATTGTTTTACTTGAAAAGTGTTGCCCCGCCCGAGGTCAAAACAAAAGACATATATCTAGGCATTATACCATTTGTATTGATTCAAATTCTTTTTCTTTTCGTTCTTATTCTTTACCCAGAGATAGTTTCTTTTTTCCCCAATTTATTATCAGAATAATTATAAGTTATAGTACATCTTGTCACTGATATCTGACCATTCCTTAATAGATTCTCTAAATTTCTTATAATGATCATATATTTTCTTGCTCTTAGCATCGCTATTGATTAATTCATCAATAACTTCATTGCTTTTAAGTTTTAGTTCTCTAATAACTTCTTCGGGAAATTGCTTTATGATAACTCCCTCTTCCTTAATTAGTTTATTTAAGTAAACCCCATTTTTAGAATCACATTCGCATAACATCCATATATTCATAGCTTCTATCCCATGAGTAATAATTTCCTGTAAATCAGAGGGGATATTAGAAAATTTTTTTTTGTTAACAATCATTTCAAGAACACCCCCAGGTTCATGCCATCCTGGATAATAATAATATTTTGCAACTTGATAAAACCCCATCAGATAATCATGATACGGGCCTATCCACTCGGTTGCATCTATCACACCCCTTTCTAAATTAGTATAAATTTCGCCTCCGGCAACAGTAACAGCAGATCCACCTGCTTTTGATAACACCTTACCTCCAAATCCAGGAATCCTCATCTTCAAACCTTTTAAATCCTGAATGGAATTAATTTCTTTATTGAACCATCCTCCCATTTGCATGCTTGTATTTCCGCCAGGGAAAGGGATCAAATCAAAAGGGTCGTATAATTCTTTATATAATGAATTGCCCCCACCAGAAATAAGCCATGAATTCATTTGAACAGGGTTCATGCCAAATGGAACGGAAGAAAAAAACTGACAAGCAGGAACTTTTCCAGCCCAATAATAAGATGCTCCACTACCCATTTCTATTGCTCCACTACTAACCGCATCAAAACACTCAAGGCTTGGAATTAATTCACCTCCACCATAAACTTTAATTTTTAATCTTCCCCCAGACATTTTTTCAATCCATTGTGAAAGAATATTACACCCTTCACCTAAAACTGGGAAATTAGGAGGCCAAGTTGTAACCATTTTCCATTGATAAGTTTTATTGAAATTTATATTAGGTACATCTATTTTTGAATTAGATTTTTTATTAGTACAAGAAGCTAAAGAAACAAATGAAGCTGATAATGCAAGAGTTGAATTAGCAATGAATTTTCTTCTTGAAGAATCTTTTTTTTTCATATACCGACAAAATAAATCTCGCTAAAGGTAAGAAAAGAAAAATACTTAATTTCAAAATTAATATAGTAATTTGCAGAAATTCAATGAAAAAGGGAAAAAAAAACGCTCTTGTATTTATTTTTATTACCATTCTTATCGATATCACTGGTTTAGGAATTATTATACCAATTGTTCCAGGATTAATTTCTGATCTTATCGATGGCTCCATAAGTGAAGCTGCCAAATATGGTGGATGGTTAATGTTTTCTTATGCATCATTACAGTTTCTGTTTGCCCCTGTCCTAGGGGGGCTTAGTGATCAATATGGAAGAAGAAGCATTATTCTACTTTCTTTATTAGGGTTTGGAATTAATTATCTGGTTATGGCTCTTGCCCCCACCATTATGTGGTTGTTTGTAGGAAGAATATTTCAGGGGATTATGGGAGCAAGCATGACAACTGCTTCCGCTTATATTGCAGATATAAGCACTCCTGAAAAAAGATCACAAAATTTTGGACTTATTGGTGCTGCCTTTGGTTTAGGGTTTATAATAGGTCCAGTTATAGGAGGCCTTTTAGTTCAGTATGGAACAAGAGTTCCTTTTTATGCAGGTGCAATGTTTACATTGATTAATGTGATTTATGGATATTTTTTCTTACCTGAATCTCTTCCTAAAAATAATAGAAGAATATTTTCTTTAACTAGAGCCAACCCCCTTGGTACATTAAAAGCATTGAACAAATATCCCATTATAACGGGATTGGTTATTAGTATAGTTTTATTTAATATTTCGGCTCACGCTACCCAAAGTACTTGGGCATATTACACTATAGAAAGATTTAATTGGAATGAAAAATGGGTTGGATATTCTTTAGGTTTTGTAGGACTGATGGCGGCTTTAGTACAAGGTGGATTAATTAGAATAATTATTCCAAAAATTGGTAATGTTTATGGTGTATATTTTGGAATGATCTTTTACATTATAGGACTAATTTTATTTGCTTTTGCCAATCAAGGATGGATGATGTTTGCTTTTATGATTCCATACGCACTAGGAGGAATTGCAGGCCCTGCATTTCAAGGAATAATGACTAATAAAATTCCGGCCAATCAACAGGGTGAACTTCAAGGTGGATTAACTAGTTTAATAAGTATTACCGCCATTATAGGACCTCCTCTGATGACAAATCTATTTTCTCACTATACAAACCCAGATACTAGCATATATTTTCCTGGAGCACCTTTTATATTAGGAGCTTTTTTATCAATTATAGGTTTAAGCATTGCTTATAGATTCCTGTCTAAAGAAAAATTAAATATTTAACCAATAGTTAATCTTAAATGCAAAAGATCTGTTTTTTAAATTCATAAAAAGAGGATTTTCTGCATAATAATTATCAGTATAAACTAAATAAATATCCGACAGTGGCTTAAATCTCCATTGAACCCTGGCATTAATATTAATGTTATCAATCTGATTATTGTATTGCAAATAGGTACTCAAAAATAAATCTTTAGAAAAACTTATATTAATTTTTGAACTTAATGTAAGAAATTCAGCATTAGAATATGGTGATGGAAATTGTAAATTATTGTACTGAGAACTTAAGGAAATATTAAAATTTGGAGGTAGTTTATATGAAATTGTTCCTCCTAAAGTTGATATTGAACCATTAAAAAAATCACCTAATTTTCCATTAAAGCTATAATACAGTCTTTTTCTTCCATTTGATCTAAAGTATACAGTATAATTAGAATAAGTATATTCGCTGTTTGCTGATAGAGGCTCACCATCCGATCTAGAAGGATCAAAATCATATAACAATAGTGTGTACTTTCTATTACTTTTTAAAGTTAAACTAGCGTCACTTTTAAAAGTAATATTATAGTCTATATCAAGATCATAATCAGTAATTCCATTTGTATTATCATTATAAAATTCAAAATCTACCTCTGGTCCATGTCTATTTATTCCACTTTTTTTTGGATAAAAAATGTATTTCATTGAAGGACTGAAAAACATAAAATCTTTTCTAGGCACAAAACCAACTTCAGGATTGAAATTTTTACCAACTGCATAAAAATAACCATTGGTCTCAAATGAAGATGTTTCATAAGAATAATTCGCTCCATATGAGCTTCTATCTTGATTAGATTGATTTTCTACAGATTGGTGATAATATAGCTCTGTGTTCCATCTAGTATCTTTACTTTTAAGTTTAGTTTCTACTCCAAATACTCTATTGAAATGATTTAAATCAACACTATAACTATTATCAGCTGAATTGAATAAAGCTTGTTTATTTATCAAAAAAGTAGATATTTTAGAATTAGTAAATATTTTTTTTTCAAGAACAGCCATGCCGTAATTAAATGATGGAATCCCGCTAGA
Organism: uncultured Marinoscillum sp.; assembly: GCA_964646945.1. Lineage (GTDB taxonomy): Bacteria > Bacteroidota > Bacteroidia > Cytophagales > MED-G16. The sequence goes on from CAZYIL010000004.1 coordinate 22,833, forward strand.
TTTTAATCGAGCAGTTTGCATATTTAATACACCTATTCTTAAACCATCATTAATTTTACCAGACAATTTAGCACCATAAATTATTGGATTTTGAACATATTGATTAGTTATAGTATCTTTTGCTATTCCTATTCTTCTTGTAAACATAGGCTTTGCAGCTCTTGAACCTAGGTCTGTAAATAAATCAGCGTTATCAATAAAAAACTCTCTTTTTTCAGGATAAAATAATTCAAATCTTGTAAGATTAGTTCGCTGCTCATCCACTTCCACTTGAGAAAAATCAGGGTTAAAAGTTAAGTCTAAGTTCAAAGAAGATGTTAATCCTAACTTAATATCTAATCCCATATCAAAATCAAAATCATGTGAAACAGGAGACGTAGTCTTGTTTTGTAATCCTGAACTAGAAGCATACGGAACTAATACAAAACTTTTAGATGATTTACCTAGAGGATATTCAAATTCTAAAGTTCCAGTTAAAGAGAGATTTGCAGGAGAACGTCCTAAAGGAATTGCAGTCCATACAGATCTTTCATTTACTTTACTATTACCTCTATATACCTGCAAGTTCCAAGTTTTTGATCCTGTCTGATATCTAATAGAATTAAAAGGAATTTTAAATTCACATAACCAAAATCCGTCATGAAGTTTAGTTCCAGAATACCATTTTGTATTCCAATTAATATTGAACCAACCTAATCCCCTCCCTGGTGACCAAGAACCTCCCTCACCTCCATCAGATATCAAAGCTTCTCTTTGAATGCCAAAGGGTGATAAACCAAAATTGAAAGCATTGGTTTCATCCATAAAAGTATCAAAAGTAAATGCAATGTAGTCTACAGTCCCTCCATGAAAGTCTCTTTTTAAATCACCAACTACAAACTCTTTTTCAGGAATATCTTCCATTTTAGCTAATATGTACAAAAATTTATCGTCGTAGGCTATTCTAAATTCTGAATCTAAAATTGCTTCGATTGAATCTCGAGGACTATACTGAAAAAAATTTGTTTTCACTTCTGCTTCTTTCCAAAAATCTTCATTCATTTCTCCATCTAATACAATCTCTTCCTCCCAAACTTTTTTTGCAAAGATTTTTTTTTCATTCCTATTTTGAGAAAAAAGTAGAGAAGAAGTAAATAAAAGTGAAAAAATTAATAGGTAATATTGTTTTTTCATTTTTTTATTTGATTGAAAAAAACATAATTTAGAATCATTTATTTTTAGTAAATAAATCCACTACAATTGGAGTTGCAACGAATACTGAAGAATATGTTCCAATTAAAATTCCAATTATCAAAGCAAAAGAAAATCCATTTAAAGAAGGTCCTCCAAATAAAAATAAAACTAAAACAACTATAAAAGTAGTCATTGAAGTAATGATGGTTCTGCTTAATGTTTTGTTTATAGACTCATTAACTAAAGAAATTATTTCACCTCCAGCTTTTATATTCATAGTTTCTCGAATTCTGTCAAATACAACGACTGTATCATTAATTGAATAACCAATAATAGTCAAAATAGCTGCTATAAAAACCTGATCCACTTCATAAGAGATTCCAAAAAAATTGGCTATTGAAAATGCAGATAATACAAATAGCGTGTCATGAAAAAGCGCTACTACCGCTCCTGCAGAAAATTGCCATCTTCTAAAACGAATTAATATATAAATGAAAATTGCAAATAAGGCTAAAAATCCAGACCAATAAGAAGAATTTTTTATATCATCAGCTATCGTCGCGCCAACTTTTGATGAACTAGAAATAGTAAAAAATTGATCATCTACTTTAGAATCATCTTCTACATAGCTTAATTTAGAATAATTTTCTAATCCTTCAATTAGTCGGTTTTTTACATCTTGATCAGCAAAATCTGATTCATCATCAATTAAATAAGAAGTTGTGATTTTGAAAGTATTATCTCCTCCGAATGTTTTAACCTCAATCCCTTGATCATTAAAAACACCAGAAAGTGTTTCTTCCATTTGAGAAGTATTAAAAGATTGATTAAAAGAAACAACGTAAGATCTTCCTCCTTTGAAATCAACACCTAAAACGAGACCTTTGATTATATAACATATAATTCCAAGTGAAATAAATATAGAAGAAAATATATAAGCAAATTTTCTTTTAGATAAAAAATCGAAATTGATTTTTGATAAAATATTTTCTGAAAAGGAAAAAGAAAAGTTTAATTTACTTTTGTTTCCCTTTTGACTCCATTTTTCAATAATTAATCTAGTAATAAACACTGCTGAAAAGAAAGAACATATAATTCCAACTATTAATGTGACAGCAAATCCTTTGACAGGACCCTGCCCTAAATTATATAAAATTATCCCTACTAAAAGTGTAGTGACATTAGCATCAATAATAGATGTATATGCTTTACTATATCCACTAGAAATTGCCTTCTTTAAAATTGCTCCATTCCTCAATTCTTCTTTTATTCTTTCAAAAATTAAAACGTTAGCGTCAATAGACATTCCTATGGTTAATACTATTCCTGCAATTCCTGGCAATGTCAAAGAAGCTGATAACTGAGCAAGAATTCCTAAAATAAAAAATATATTAAAAAATAAAGCCAAATTTGCTACAAAACCTCCCCTAGCATAATATAGAATCATAAATAAAATTACTATAATCAACCCCGATAAAATGGATTTAATACCCTGTTGTTGTGCTATTTTCCCAAGTGTAGGTCCTATTACAACATCTTCAAGAATAGTAGTAGGAGCCGGTAAAGTTCCTGCTTTAAGAATATTTGCCAAATCTTGAGCTTCATCAATTGTAAAATTTCCAGTAATTTGAGAATTTCCATTAGGTATTTCATTTTGAACAACTGGCGCAGAGTATACATAATTATCAAGAACAATAGCAATTCTTCTATTTATATTTTTTGCAGTTATTTTTCTCCATAATTTAGCTCCATTAGCATTCATTTGCATCGAAATAGAAGGGCTTGAACTCTGATCAAGATCTTGCCGTGCATCGGTAATTACCCCTCCGGTTAAAGGGGCTTTTCCTCCTCTTGATAATTTAATAGCAAAAAGTTGCAGAACTTCTTCATCGCTTTCTATATCTAAATTGGTATTTTCAAATGGTTTGACTGCCCACAAAAATTTTATACTAGGAGGAATCAAAAGCTTTGCCTGATCATCAGAAAGAATAGCATTTATAGTAATTGTATCTTTAACATTGTAAAACAATCCTCCATATTCTGATCTTATTAAAGAAAAAAGCGGCGATGAAAAGGAATTTTCTAGTGAATCTAAAACAGTTTGATCTTCAGAAACAGTATCAGAAGAAGTTAAAGATTTGTTTTCTGAATCATCTAAAAGTTCAGAAATATCAAATTCATCAGAGGTATCAATTTTTTCGTTATTAACTATTTTAGATTCTTTTTCTTTTGTCAACAAAAATTGATTTATTGATTGAAAAGCTCTACTAACTTCTTGTTCATTAAATTCTGCTACTTCCCAAAACTCAAGTTTTGCAACTCCTTGAAGTAGTTTTCTTACTCTTGCAGGATTATCAACACCAGGAAGTTCTATCTGAATTCTTCCAGAACCTTGCAGTCTTTGAATATTTGGTTGGGAGGTACCAAATCTATCTATTCTAGTTCTTAGAATATTAAAAGATCTATCAATTGCATTGTCAACTTCAGAATTAATAATATCAAGAATTTCATCATCGCTTGAATCAAAGTTAATTCTTCCTCTATTAGAAACAGTAGAAAAAATTAAAGCTAAATTTTTATTGGGAGCTATTAATTTATATTGATTATAAAATTCATCAACAAAATTTAATTGTGTTCCTTTTATAATTTTCTTTGCATTCTTTAAAGCTTCTATAAAGTCTGTGTCTTGATTATTCCCAGACAATCCTTTAACAATATCCACAGGAGATACTTCAAGTGTTACATGCATTCCTCCCTGTAAATCTAAGCCTAAATTAAGCTCTGTTTCTTTTATTTCTTTGAATGTATAATCGGTGATAAAATTATAGACTGGCACATTCCAAATAGAATCAAGATATTTTTGTTTTATTGAAAAATTTATATTTCCATTTTCATCCCTTGATAAATCTGTGGCCTTATTTTGTATGTTTTGTGATACAAAAGTAAACTGAAGATAATAGATTGATAAAAGAGAAATTAATAAAGTAAGAAATAATACTAATCCTTTGTTTTTCATAACTTTATTGGATGTTGTTTTTTTTGGTTGTCAAAAGTATTGAATATTAATTAAATTAACTAAGTAGTCTTTTATATTTATTGTAATCTTTCATTAAGAATTTCTTTAATTCTCTAACAGAATATTGTATATCCTTATCATTGTTTATAATTAAATTTGATTTCTTTTTATGTGGTAAAGTAAATTTTTCAAAAGATGGTATGACATGATTATTGTACCTGTATTCTACATCATTCTTATCATATCCTCTCTCCAACAAATCTCTTTTTATCCTTCTTTCTATCATAATTTTCATTTGAGCATCAACAAACACTCTAGAGTTAAATAAATCATTTATTTTTTTGTAATAAAAGATAAAAAGACCTTCCACAATAATAACGGGATTAGGATTAATAAATTTTTTTGAAGAATTTTTTGAAGAATTATTATAAGTATATTCATGATAGTCTACTCGCTCTCCTGAAAACAATTTAAGAAGATCAGAATAGAATTTTTCTTCATCTATAGAATTGGGTAAATCAAAATTATGAAATCCGTTTTCATCAATTGGTTGGTTTTCCTTTTTCTTGTAATAATTATCTTGAGACATTATAGAAATTAAATTACTTTCTACTTGTTGTGACAATTGTCTTACAATTTCAGATTTTCCACTTCCACTACATCCTGATATGCCTAAAAGATATTTTTTCATTTATATAAAACTAACATTTATCTAAAAATAAGCTTAATCTATTAATGGCTTTCTTCCTATGAGAAATTTTGTTCTTATCAATAGATCTCATTTCACCAAAAGTATTATCAAAACCATTTGGGACAAAAATAGGATCATATCCAAAACCAAAATTTCCCTTCGATTCAAGTGAAATCTTCCCATCTACCCTTCCTTCAAAGGAAAATTGTTCTGAATCTAAGAATAAAGTTATTACAGTTCTGAATATAGCCTTTCTGTTAGAAACACCTTTCATATTATTTAAAACAAGGTTAATATTATCATCAGCATTACAATCTAATCCAGCATATCTTGCGGAATAAACCCCAGGGTCTCCATCTAAAGCATCGATCTCTAACCCTGTATCATCAGCAAAACAATTCATGCCAAATTTATCATATATACACTTTGCTTTTACCAGAGAATTTTCTTCTAATGTTGAACCAGTTTCTGGTATTTGATCATAAAACCCTATATCATCTAGAGAATTAATTTTTACAATTGGTTGTAATATAGAAGAAACTTCTAATAGTTTATTCTTGTTGTTTGTAACAAAACAGAGCTGCATTATTTTCTTATCTTGAGAAGATGAATCTCAAATATTAAAACAGAATTACCGGGGATCTCTGGAAAAGTCAAATTACCATCTTTACCATATGCTGTTCCTGAAGGCATAATGATTGTTAATTTAGCATTTTCATCAATTGATGGCATTATTTTACCAATAGATTTTTTTAACAAATTAATTAGAGTTAAATAACCATGAAAAGAATTTAAACCGAAATATCTACCGTCAGATGTATAAGTAAATATAACAGGAGCATATTCGTTTGTGGCTAAATAGATTTCATAAGATTCGGCAACAGATTGAATGTTTGTATCAAAAATTGTAAAGATTGTATCATTTAAATAATAACCATTAAAATTTATGGTTAGCATATCATTGTTTGCAGGAAATATTCCATTTCCAACTTTTGTAATAGAATATTTAATGCCATTATCAAGTGTAACTACGTTTTTAAGATCAACACTATCAATGAAGTTATTAATCAGAACATCATCATTGGAGATTTGATTTAAAGAATCTAATTTTAATTTTTCAGGATCTTCAATTTCAACGTATTCTATATCTAAATCACAAGAAAAAATTGTAATAACAAAAAAAAGATAAAATAGTGTTTGAATATATATTTTCATTTATTTGATATCTACTACATCTATAGAAAAAACTAAAACAGAATTAGGAGGAATAGCGCTAGAACTAGGTGGTTTTTTTCCATATCCTAATATTGATGGAAGAATCAAAATTCCAGAACCTTTTTTATCTATAAGAGGAAGTCCTTCTTCCCATCCTTGTATCACAACCCCTTGTCCCAAAATAAATTCAAAAGGTAAATCTGAATTACTTTTATCAAACTCAGAACCATTCAAAAATTGACCTACATAATGCACGTAAAGAGTATCCGCCAATTGTGGGAAAACACCCAATCCATTTTCAACTATTTTGTAGTGTAATCCACTTGAAGTTTCGGTAAAACCTGTTAAATTATTTTCTTTGAGGTATCCCTTTATCCTACTGATATCAAAAATTAATTGCTCAGAAGCTGTACGTGAAATAGAATCGTTTCCTTCTTCACAAGAAAATAATAATAAAATAAGAGGAATAAGAAAATAATTTTTGAACATACAAATAATATTATCTATGATAAAAATAATTTATTCAAAATCAACAAGTTCAACTTCAAAAATTAGAATTGCGTTTGCTGGTATAATCCCTCCAGCCCCATTTGCACCATATCCAAGTGGACTAGGTATATAAAGAATCCCTTTAGATCCCTTACTTAATAAAGCAATTCCTTCATCCCAACCTTTAATAACCATCCCCAATCCTAATTCAAAAGAAAAAGGTTCTCCTCTATCATAAGAAGAATCAAACTTTGTTCCATCTAATAAAGTTCCTGAATAATGAACTTTAACTTTTGATCCAACAACTGGCTTAGATCCATCACCTTCTTCCTTAATCATATACCTCAACCCAGAATCTGTAGATTCAGCTTTAATGTTATTAGTTATTAAATATTTATCTATGATGTCTAAATCTATAGATAATTGATTTTCATTTTGTTTATCCATATCTAATTGCATTTTTTCATATTGTTTTTTTTGATATTCTTGAAATTCCTCTTGCGTCATTATTTCTCTCACTCCACAAGAAAAAGTTAACAGTTTTTTCTTTATAGAATCAGGAATCGAAACAGCATTTGGAGAATTTGCATAAAAATCTTCATTTGAAATATTAAATGTTACACTATCTCCCTTCTTAAATGAACTTACAGCTTCATAAATAACCCCCCCATAACTCCATGTGGAATCCTTCATTAGTACTACAGGATCATCACCGGTTTTTCTTAATAATTCATTTCCTTCGTGATCTTTATATATTAGATCAAAAATAATGATATTTCCATCTTTAACTGTGTTCCCTTTTCCTTTATTAATATAATTAATTTCTATACCGCTAGGTGTGGTATAGGAACTGTTGATGTTTGTAATAGCTATATATAGAATTAAAGCTGCAACAGCTAATAAGAAAATATATTGTAATATTTTTTTTGTGTTCATAATTAGTAGGTTAATAAATTAATTTACTCTTATTTTGTTTTATTATCTTTAAAAATTTACTCAAAGCTACATCAAGATTTTTATCTAATCTGCCTCCTGCAGCATTTTTATGTCCACCTCCATTAAAATGTTTTTTTGCTAATTCATTTACAGGAAATTTTCCAATAGATCTAAAAGAAAATTTTATCATGTCCTTTTCTTCTATAATTATACAAGCCACGTTGACATTTTTTATCGAAAGAGCATAATTCACAAGGCCTTCAGTATCTCCTTTTTTATATTTGAATCTTTTTAAATCATTTTTATTTAAAACAAAATAAGCGACATTATACTTAGCTAAAAAAATTAATCTTTTTGAGATAGAAAACCCTAAAAGTTTAAGTTTATTTATAGAATTGTTATCATAAATTAATTTATGAATCTTACATATATCAGCACCCCTATCTATCAAATCTGCAACAATTCTATGTACTTTAGAAGATGTAGAAGAAAATTTAAATGAGCCTGTATCCATCATGATTCCAGCATACAAACATTCAGCAATATTTTTATCAATTATTTTTCTGTCATCAAATAAATCAATGAAATCAGAGATGAGTTCACATGTAGAAGATGCTGATGATGAATGTAGACTATGTTTATAAAATTTTTTTGGATCAGGATGATGGTCAATTAATATTTTGTCAGCAGAAGATCTTTTAATAATTTCTCCTAAATCGAAAATTCGGTCAAGACTGTTAAAATCTAGACAAAAAATAAGTTCAGCATCTGAAATCAGACTTTGTGATTTTTTTTTCTGATTATTAAATACAACAATCTGATTATTTCCTTTCATCCAAGTTAAAAAATCGGGATAATCATTAGGAACAATTACATGAACATTATGATTTTGTTTTATAAGAAAATTATATAAACCCAACGAAGAACCTAAAGCATCTGCATCAGGATTAAAGTGAGTTGTAATCACAATATTTCTTCTACTTGATAATATTTGTTTTAAATCTTTAATATGTTCAATTTTATTTTTGATTTGCAAAAATCGTTCAATTTTTTATAAAACAAAAATTTTATCTATCTGATAAGATTAAAATGATTTTATTTTTATATTCAAAACAAAATTTTAGTTTTGATAAAAATTTCTAAACACTATGATGAAAGGAAAAAGAACATTTACTATTATAAAGCCAGATGCTTATGCAAAAGGTTATACAGGATCAATTATTAAACACATTGAAAATTCTGGATTTGTCCTAAAAAACATGAAATTGATACGTTTAAATAAAGAAAATGCACATAAGTTTTATGCTATTCATAAAGAGAAACCATTTTTTAATGACTTATGTGAGTATATGTCTTCAGGTCCTATTGTTGTAATTACTCTTCAAAAAGAAAATGCAGTTGAAGATTTTAGAAAATTAATTGGATCTACTAATCCGGAAAAGGCAGAAAAGGGAACTATAAGAAAATTATATGCAACCTCTATACAAGAGAATGCAATTCATGGGTCTGATTCGGATAATAATGCCGAAATTGAAAGTAATTTTTTTTTCAAAAAATAAATTACTTCAAACTTATCCAAAAATTATTGAAGCCATTTCCAATAGAAATTGAAATAGTAGAAGTTTGAATTAATTCTAAAACTGCTAAAAAATTATATATTACTAATATTTTTATTGGGTTATCTTCAATTAAATCAGAAAAAGACAATTTGTTTTTTGATTTAATAACATTTAAAATATGTGTCTTTTGATCTTCAATAGAATATGGGAATTGAATGATTTGATGTGATTTAACATTTTTTGTAGTTTCAAGCTTAGTAATTGAATTATTAAAAACTGTCAATAATTTATAAAGATTAACATCCTGCAATTCAATTTCTATATTACTTCTTGATGCTATCATATTAATTTCTTTATAAAGATTTCCTCTTTTATGTTTGTTTCTTCTTGTTTCTTCTAATTCAGAAAAATTATTAACTATTGATTTATATTTTTTATATTCTAAAAGGTGCTTTACTAATTCATCTCTAGGATCAATCTCATTACCATCTGAATCTACCAATAATCTTGGTAATAACATTTTAGATTTGATTCTCATTAAAGTAGCAGCAACTACTATGAACTCACTTGCAACTTCAATGTTCATAATTTCTAAATTATTAATATAATCAAGAAAATCTTTAGTAATAGTTGCTATAGGAATATCTTTAATATCAATTTCATCTCTTTCAATAAAAAAAAGCAATAAATCAAATGGGCCTTCAAAGAGAGGTATTTTAATTTTATAACTCATGGTAGCTACAAGTTTTACTTTAAATATAAATAGTTCTTTCTTATAAAAATTATAGATTTACAAACTATTATTCAAAAAAAAAATTTATAAGATTAAGAAACAATTTTTTATTAAATGAATATAAAGCCGGGAAACATATTATCTAGAATAAATCTTCCAGATGATTTAAAAAAACTTAATAAAAATGAATTAAATTCTTTATGCAAAGAATTGAGAGAGTATATTATCGATGTTGTATCAAATTATGGAGGACATTTTGGGGCTAGCTTGGGTGTTGTTGAGCTCACAATTGCTATTCATTATGTGTTTAATACTCCAGATGATAAAGTAGTATGGGATGTAGGACACCAAGCTTATGGACATAAAATTCTAACAGGTAGAAGAAAAGTTTTTCATACCAATCGTACATATAAAGGATTATCAGGATTTCCAAAGAGATCAGAAAGTAAATATGACACTTTTGGAGTAGGACATGCATCAACTTCAATTTCTGCCGCTTTAGGTATGGCTACTGCATCAAAGCATAAAAATCAAAAAAATATAAATCATATTGCCATAATAGGTGATGGAGCTCTTACTGGAGGACTTGCATTTGAAGGAATGAATAACTCTGGAGTTTCTAAATCTAATATTCTCATCATATTAAATGATAATTGTATGTCAATAGATCCAAATGTTGGAGCGCTCAAGAATTATTTAACTGATATTTCTACCTCTCAAACTTTTAATAAAATAAGAAATGATATTTGGAATGTTTTGGGTAAGATTAGAAAATTTGGGCCAAAGGCTCAAAAAATTGGAAGAAACTTAGAACAAACTTTAAAATCATTTGTCTTAAATCATTCTAACTTGTTTGAATCATTAAATTTAAGATATTTTGGACCAGTGGATGGTCATAATTTAAATCATTTAATTCATATCTTGGAAGATTTAAAAAAAATTGATGGACCAAAGATACTTCACTGTTTGACTGTTAAAGGGAAATGTTATAATTTAGCAGAAAAAGATCAAACAAAATGGCATGCAACTGGAAAATTTGATAAAATTTCTGGAAAATCTTCAATTAAAAAGGATTCTAAAAAAAAACCTATAAAATATCAAGATGTATTTGGAAATTCAATTGTTGAATTAGCAAAAAATAACAAAAATATTGTTGGGGTTACCCCAGCAATGCCATCTGGATCTTCTTTAAACCTTATGATGAAAATTATGCCTGATAGAGCTTTTGATGTTGGAATTGCAGAACAACATGCAGTAACATTTAGTGCAGGAATGGCAACTCAAGGACTTGTTCCTTTTTGCAATATTTACAGCACCTTCATGCAAAGAGCATATGATCAAGTGATTCATGATGTATGTATACAAAAATTGCCAGTAATATTTTGCCTAGATAGAGCAGGAATTGCAGGATCAGATGGACCTACTCATCATGGATCATACGATATTGCGTACATGAGGTGTCTTCCAAATATGATTGTTTCTGCTCCAATGAATGAATCAGAATTAAGAAATTTAATGTATACGGCACAATTAAAAATTAAAAACCCATTTACTATAAGATACCCTAGAGGTCAAGGAGTCATGATCGATTGGAAAACTCCATTTAAAAAAATAATAATTGGAACAGGAAGAACTATATGTGAAGGAAAAGGACTTGCAATATTATCGATAGGCCATATAGGAAATTATGTTACTGATGCTATTAATGAATTAAGAAATAATGATATTTACCCGGGTCATTTTGATATGAGATTTGTAAAACCAATAGATGAAAAACTTTTACATCATATTTTTTCTAATTATAAAAATATTCTTACAGTAGAAGATGGATGCATAATTGGAGGATTTGGAAGTGCAATCTTAGAATTTATGTCAGACAATAAATATGATAACCATATTCAAAGACTAGGAATACCTGATAAAGTAATAGAACATGGTTCCCAAGATCAACTTTATACAGAATGTGGTTATGATTCTAATGCAATAATTAAAGCAAGTAAAAAAATTATTCGAAATTAAATGTTTTAAAAATTTTATATTTTGTAAATGAAAATATTAAAAACAAACTAAAAAATGAACTTATCATTAAAAGGTAAAAGGGCTATTGTATGTGGAAGCACCCAAGGAATTGGAAAAGCAATAGCAATTAAATTAGCAAAACAGCAAGCCAACATAACCTTGATTGCTAGAGATGAAAATAAATTAAAAAATGTTCTAAATTTATTGGAAAGTTCGCCTAAGCAAAAACATAATTTTATTGTTGCTGATTTTAATTATCCGAAAAATTTGAAAAAGGAAATAAAAAACTTTTTGTCAAAAGGGAATACAGCTGAAATATTGATAAATAATACAGGAGGTCCTCCTGCTGGAAAAATTATTGAAGCAAAAAAAAAAAAAATTTGATCAGTATATATCTATGCACCTTCATTGTAGCCATTATCTTGTAAAAGCTTTAGCACCTCATATGAAAAAAAATAAGTTTGGAAGAATAGTAAATGTTATTTCTATATCAGTTAAAGCTCCAATACAAAATTTAGGCATTTCTAATACTGTTAGATGGGCTATGGCCAGTTGGTCTAAAACATTATCTTTTGAGCTTGGAAAGTTTGGAATAACTGTAAATAATATACTTCCTGGTTTTACACTTACAAATAGATTGAAAGATTTAATAATTTCTAATTCAAAAACTGATAAAAAATCAATAAAAATGATTGAAAACGAATATAAAAATACTATTCCAGCTGAAAGATTTGCTTCTCCTGAAGAGATTGCGAGTGCAACTTGTTTTTTGTGTAGCAAAGAAGCATCATATATAAATGGTATTAACTTACCTGTTGATGGTGGATATTCGGTAAGCTTATGAAAAATAAGTTTCAAATTATCCTAATATAATTCTAGGATTACTTAAAATAGATTACAGCGAAGAAGAAATAGAAAAAATATGTTATAATAAT
>CAZYIL010000005.1:0-34455 GCA_964646945.1 uncultured Marinoscillum sp.
ACGGTGGACTATTATGTTAATCTTGCTAAAGAATTAATTAAACTGGGAACGTATGATATAGCTATAAAGGACATGGCTGGAATAGGAAGGCCAACTTCATTAGGGAAACTAGTTAAAGGAATTAAAGATTTTAGCCCTTCAACCTTAGTGCAATATCATGGTCATTCAGGTCCTGGATTTTCTGTTGCATCTTCTTTAGAAGTAGCCAGGTCTGGCGCTGATATTATTGATGTTGCAATGGAACCTTTGTCATGGGGAACAACTCATGCTGATTTATTAACTATTCATGAAATCTTAAAAGATGATGGTTTTTTAGTTAAGGATATTAATATGAAAGCGTATAGAGAGGTTAAAAGCTTATCTGAAGAATTTATTGATGAAAGTCTTGGATATTTTATTAATCCAAAAAATAGATTTATGAATTCATTATTAATTGAGTCAGGATTACCTGGAGGCATGATGGGAAGTTTAATGTCGGATTTAGAAAAAACTCTTTTTAGTTTAAACAAGTGGTTAACAAAAAACAAAAAGAAAACCTTAAATATTAATATGTTATTTTCATTGTTATTGGATGAAGTGAAATCTATTTGGTCATTAATGGGAAACCCTCCATTGGTAACACCATATAGCCAATATGTAAAAAATGTTGCTTTGGGAAATGTAGTGCAAGAGATGAAAGGAAAAAACAGATGGAGTTTAATCGATGACAATACTTGGGACATGTTATTAGGCAAATCCGGTAAGCTTCCGGGAGAAGTTGATCATGAAATAAAATTATTGGCTAAAAAATTAAATAAGGAATTTTATATTGATGATCCTCAGAATTTATATCCAAATAAAATAAGTGAAGCAAAAAAAGAGATGAATGAAAAAGGATGGTCGTTTGGAGAAGATAATGAAGAATTACTTGAATATGCATTACATAAAACTCAATATTTGGATTTTAAATCTGGGAAAGCAAAAGAAACTTTTAATATTATTTTAGAAAAAAATAAAAATCCCATACAAGAAGAATCAAATATATCTGATCAAAAAGAGATAAAACACACAATCATTGAAGTTGACAGTGAAAAATTTAAAGTTGAGTATATAATTGAAGCCACTACTAATAATAAAAAAAAGAAATTACTTGAAGGCAAAAATGTTTTATCACCATTAGAAGGTAAATTTTATCTTACTAAGGATTCTTCTGAAAATGGCGTGTCCATTGGGGATAAAATAAACAAAGGGAACACAATTTGTTATATTGAATCTATGAAAGTAATTAATGCAATTAAAGCTGAATATTCTGGAAAAATTTTACAAATTTGTTTTAACAATGGAGAAGAAGTTTATGATGATGATGTTTTATTTATATTAGAATAATAAATGGATTCGATTAACACTATTTACGAAATGACTGGAATAGAGGAATTAATAAATTCTCCTTCATTAGTTCTTATGTTATTTTTTTCTGTAACTATACTTTATCTTGGAATTAAGAAAAAATACGAACCTTTATTATTAGTTCCAATCGGTTTTGGTATGCTATTAGCCAATTTGCCAGGGGCTCATTTGGGGGTTTCAGATGTTCAGGAAGTTAACTTGCTTGAAATTGCTAGAAAACATGGTATTATAAATTTTTTATATTATTCTTTAATAAAATCAGGGTTTTTACCACCCATAATCTTTATGGGAGTTGGGGCACTAACTGATTTTGGACCTATGCTAAAAAATTTGAGATTAGTTTTTTTTGGTGCAGCAGCCCAAATTGGAATATTTACTGTTCTTGTATCAGCAACTCTGCTTGGGTTACCTGCAAATGAAGCGGCATCTATTGCTATAATTGGAGGAGCAGATGGTCCCACCGCAATTTATACTTCAATTATATTAGCTCCTCATTTATTAGGGCCAATAGCTATAGCAGCATATTCGTATATGGCATTAGTACCTGTAATTATTCCGTTTGTAGTAAAGTTTACATTAACTGATAATGAGTTAAAAATTAACATGAAAAAACAAGACGAAAATTTTCCAAGTAAAAAGAAAATTACGAATATGGAAAGTCTCAAGATTATTTTCCCAATAGCTATGACGATTTTAATTTCAATAGTTGTTCCTTCCTCAGCTCCTTTAATAGGATTATTGATGTTTGGAAATCTAATAAAAGAAATTGGAACCTCAACAGGAAGATTGTCTAAAGCAGCTTCATCCACAATTTTGAATTCTGCAACAATTTTTCTAGGTCTTTCTATTGGAGCAACGATGACTGCTGAAAGTTTTTTGAATTTTAAAACTATTTCAATCATAATTGGCGGATTGATGGCATTTATTATTTCTGTATTTGGAGGAATTTTAGCTGTCAAAATTTTTAATATTTTTACGCATAAAAAAATTAATCCACTCATTGGAGCAACAGGACTGAGTGCCGTGCCTATGGCAGCAAGAGTTGCAAATGATATTGCATTAAAACATGATGCAAATAATCATATAATGCATTATGCTATGGCAAGTAATATTTCAGGAGTTATAGGATCTGCAGTTGCAGCTGGAATTTTAATAAGTTTTCTTTCTTAACATTAATGAAGGATTCAATCAAGGTATTTTCGCCTGCATCAATAGGAAATATTGGTTGTGGTTTCGATGTTTTAGGCTTATGCTTAGATAATTTAGGTGATGAAATCGAGTTGTCAAAATCAGATAACAATAGGGTTAAAATAATTGAAATTACTGGTGACAATAATTTATTAACTAAAGACTCTAAATTTAATTCAGTTTCAATAGCTATCAATTCTTTCTTAAATGATGAAAATATTCAAATTGGTATAGACATAATTTTAAGAAAAAAAATGCCTATTAAAAGTGGTTTAGGCTCTAGTGCCGCAAGTGCTGTTGGAGGTATATATGGAATATCCCGATTATTAAACTTAAAAAGAAAAAGGTCAGAGCTCATAAAATATGCAATGTATTCAGAAAAAATAACGAGCGGCAGTGATTTTCCAGATAATGTTTCTGCCGCAATGTTGGGAGGAATTATTTTAGCCAGAAAAAAAAATCCACTTGATCTTATACAAATATCCTATCCAAAGGATTTATATATAGTTTTAATTTATCAAAAAATTCATCTTGACACGAAAACATCCCGAAGTGTTTTACCAAGAAATATTTCACTTTCTTTGGCTACTAAACAATGGGGAAATGTTGGTGGATTAGTATTAGGTTTTGAAAGGGGCGATTATGATCTAATTTACAGATCCATTGAAGATTTTGTTGCTGAACCAATAAGGTCAAAGTTGATTCCCAATTTTATATCTATAAAAAAAAGATTACAACATTGTCCTAATAATGCTTTTGGAATTTCCGGTTCAGGGCCAACATGTTTTGTTTTATGTCAAGGTAAAAACGATGCCATGATTATAAAAAATGAATTATCAGATTTGTCTAAAAAAAATAATTTAGATTTTGTGATTTCACTTTCACAAGTGAATAATAAAGGCGTTAAAATTATAAAATAGTGAAATTAATTAGTACAAATAAAAGATCTTCTACGGTTGATTTAAAAATCGGCATATTAAAAGGAATGCCCTTAGATAAGGGTCTATATGTTCCAAAACTAATTCCAACAGTTTCAAACAAATTTTTAAAAAACTTATCCAAGTTATCCTTCTTAGAGATAAGTGTAGAAATTTCTAAATTATTTTTTGATAAAAAAACCTAAATATTCAATTTTGATTGATAATCAATATAATTACTTAAAGGATATTTTATTATAATTTTGTTTGATTAATAAAAGCTTTTATTAAATCATTTGGAGAGGTTGATATTATAAAAGTTTTTAAAGCATTCATATCAAAAAAATTATTTTGTCCCATTACATCAAATTGTTTTATTAGGTTATCATAATATCCATTAATATTCAATACCCCTATGGGTTTATTTTGAATACTTAGTTGATTCCAAGTTAGTATTTCTGATAATTCTTCAAGTGTTCCTATTCCCCCAGGAAGCGCTATAAATGCATCTGAAATATCATACATTTTCTTTTTTCTTTGATGCATGGAGTCAACCTGATATAATTTTGTAATATTCTTATTTATGATTTCTTTTTCACTTAAAAATTTAGGAATAACACCAATAACCTTTCCTTTTCTTTTAATAACCTCATTGGCAATGATACCCATTAATCCAATTTTAGCACCTCCATAAATCAATTCTAATTTTTCTTCAGCTATTCTTTTTCCTAATTCTTCAGCGCAATCAATAAATGATTGATTGTTACCTAAGCTTGAACCACAAAAAACACAAATTCTTTTCATAGATTTTCGTGTACCTATATAAACTAAGTTAACTCTTTATTTAATTAAATTTATGTTTCAAACTTTTATAAGACCATAGAGATAGTTATTTAATTAATCAATATTTTATATTTGCTTAATGATTGATTCTAAAGATAACAATTTAAAAAAAATAATTTCACACTGTAAAGAATATGGTTTTGTTTTTCCTTCTAGTGAGATATATGAGGGTTTAAGCGCGACATATGATTATGGTCCTTATGGTGTAGAACTCAAAAATAATTTAAAAGAATATTGGTGGAAATCAATGGTCCTATTAAATGATAACATAGTAGGTATTGATTCTTCAATTTTTATGCATTCTAATACTTGGAAGGCTTCAGGGCATATAGATGCTTTTAACGATCCTCTTATTGATAATAAAGACTCAAAAAAACGATATAAAGCTGATTTTTTAGTCGAAGAGCATTTAGATAAATTAAATAAAAAAAAAGAAAAAGAAATCACAAAAGCAAAAAAGAGATTTAAAAATAAATTTGATAAAAATAAATTTTGTAAGACTTCTCCTAAAATTATTAAATATGATAAAGATATAAATTCAATTAAATCTCAGTTAATTAAACTTTTGAATTCTAATGATTTAAAAGAATTAAAAAAATTAATTATAAAATTAGGAATCAATGATCCTGTTTCTGGAACTTCTAATTGGACTGATGTCAGACAATTTAATTTAATGTTTTCAACTGATATAGGATCAATAGATAATAATAAAAATTTAATTTATTTAAGACCTGAAACTGCTCAAGGAATATTTTTAAATTTTATTAATGTTATTAATTCTAGTAGGGTAAGAATACCTTTTGGTATTGCTCAGATTGGAAAAGCATTTAGAAATGAAATTATTGCTAGGCAATTTATATTTCGAATGAGAGAATTTGAACAGATGGAAATGCAATTTTTTGTTGAACCTAATTCGGAATTGGAATGGTATAAAAAATGGAAATATAATAGAATGAAATGGCATACTAATTTAAATATAGGAAAAGATTTTTATAGATTTCATGAGCATGAAAACTTGGCTCATTATGCAAACGCTGCCTGCGATATTGAATTTAATTTCCCAATGGGATTTAAGGAACTAGAAGGGATTCATTCAAGAACGGATTTTGATTTAAAAAATCATCAAAAATTATCAGGTAAAAAATTAACCTATTTTGATCAAAAGAATAACAAATCCTTTTTGCCATATGTTGTGGAAACTTCAATAGGCTTGGATCGATTATTTTTATGTGTTATTGCAGGGTCTTTAGTTAATGAAACTATAGAAAATAATTCAACACGAATTTTATTAAAAATCCCTTTTGAACTATCCCCTGTTAAAGCAGCAGTATTACCCTTGAACGCAAAGGATAATTTACCTAATTTATCCCGATCTATATTTGATGAGTTAAAAATGGATATTGCTGTTCAATATGATGAAAAAGATTCTATTGGTAAAAGATATAGAAGACAAGATGCTATTGGAACTCCATTTTGTGTGACTGTAGATTATGAATCCTTAGAAAACAAAACAGTTACTATTAGAAATAGGGATACAATGTTGCAAGAAAGAATTCCTATTCAAAAAATTAGAAAATATATATCTGAACTTACATCCATTAATAATTTATTAAATCAACTAAACTAAATGCTTGATTATCTATCTAATTTTCTTATCAAGTTTAGATTATATTTTGTTGTATCCATATTAGCAATAACAGCATTTATGGGTTATAAAATGCAATTTGTTGAGTATAATTATTCATTTGCTAAAACAGTGCCTGATACTGATCAGGATATGATCTATTATCAAAATTTCAGAAAAATTTTTGGTGAAGACGGTAATATTTTTGCAGTTGGCATTAAAGATAGTTCCATTTTTCACCTTCAAAATTTTAATCAATATAAAATTCTTATTGATAGCATAGAAAATATATTAGGTGTCAATGGAGTTTTAGGACTGCCTAATTTAAAATCTTTAAAAAAGGATGTATTTAATAAAAAATTTGACTTAGTCAATATTTTCCCAAAAGAAATTTCAACTCAAAATAAACTAGATAGTCTACTGACTTACTCAAAAAATATCAAATTTTATTCTGGTCAAATAATGAATGCTAATGGAGCAATAAATTTTTTAATTACTATAGATAAAAATATTCTCAACTCACCAAATAGAGATAAATTAATGGATGAGATTTTATCTCAATGTGATAGATTTAGTTTTCAATCAGGAATAGAATTAAGATATGCTGGACTGCCTTATTCAAGGTACATCATGGCTGAAAGTGTAAAAAAAGAACTAAATATTTTTTTGTTAGTTTCCCTTTGTGTGACTGCATTGATATTACTCTTTTTCTTTCGATCATTTAATGCTGTAATTGTTCCTCTTATTATAATAGGCATAGTTGTGGTATGGGTATTTGGATGTCTAGCTATTTTTGATTACAAAATAACATTATTAACTGGATTGCTTCCCCCTTTAATTGTTGTAATTGGAATTCCTAATTGTGTTTATATGTTGAATAAATATCATAATTCATTTAAAATTTATAAATCAAAAAGGGAGGCATTACATCATGTTATAACATCCATAGGTTTTATAACTTTTATAACAAATTGCACCACAGCGGTGGGGTTTTTTGTATTGACAATTACAGATATTAAAATCTTATCAGAATTTGGTATCGTAGCTGGCATTAATGTTATTGCAACTTTTATTGTAAGTATAATTTTTTTACCTTCAATTTATATTTTATTATCTTCGCCAAAATCCAGTGATACAGATTATTTAAACACTAAATCACTCAATTATTTAATAAAATTATTTATTAATATTTCTATTAATTATCAAAAACCTGTTTTTATAATCACGTTATTAATAATGACTATATCTATTTATAATATGAAAAATATTCAATCTGTTTCTTATTTATTAGATGACGTGCCTGAGGAAAGCAAATTAAAAAAAGATTTACTTTTTTTTGAGTCAAATTTTTCAGGGATAATGCCTTTAGAAATTATTGTAGATACTAAAGTAAAGAAGGGAATTAGAAATTTAAAAAATCTTAAAAAGATAAATGATCTTGAAAAATATTTAAATTCTATTTCAGTAATTTCACAACCTCTTTCTATAATTGGATTTATCAAAGCTGCTAGACAGGCATATTATAACGATAAAATATTATATTATGATTTGCCTAATTCTAGAGATCAAGCTTTTATACTCAGATATCTTTCCAGCGGATACATATCTGAGAATCTTGGAGAAAAAAATATTTCTAGTTCATTTGTTGATTCTTTAGGTCAAAAAATAAGAATATCTTTAAAAGTTGCGGATTTAGGTTCTCAAAAACTAGATTCTTTAATCAAGAATGTAATTACCCCTCAAATAGATAAGACTTTTTCTAAAAGTAAAATGGAAGCAACAATCACAGGTTCAACATTGTTAGCAGTGAAAGGAAATCAATTTTTAATTACAAATTTATTTCAGTCGATGATTATTGCTTTTTGCATTATTAGTTTAATAATGGGATTACTATTTAGGAAAGCATATATGATAATTATCTCTCTAATACCTAATATAATACCTTTATTGATAGCTGCTGGATTAATGGGATTTTTTGATATCCCATTAAAACCAAGTTCAGCACTTGTTTTTAGTATAGTATTTGGAATTTCAGTTGATTATTCTATTCATTTTTTGGCAAAATATAGAAATGAATTATTATATTCTAAAAACATTAAAGAATCTGTATTAAATACAATTTTAGAAACAGGAAAAAGTATGGTTTTTACATCATTTATTCTTTTCTTTGGATTTGTAATATTTACGTTTTCTTCTTTTGGAGGGACCGTTGTTTTAGGAGCTTTAACATCTACAATTTTATTTATTGCAATGATTACTAATCTAACATTATTACCTTCAATTATTTTATATATCAATAGAAATAATATTAAATAAAGTGTTTTATAAAGAATATAAAGAGATAAACTATTATAATGTTTCATCTGAGATTTATAAATTTTGGGTAAAACATCAAATTTTCAAAAAATCTATTGATTTTAGAAAAAAAGAAGATAAAAAATATATTTTTTATGAAGGGCCTCCTTCAGCTAATGGTGAACCAGGAATTCATCATGTTATGTCTAGAACCGTAAAGGATATTTTTTGTAGATATAAAACTTTAAAAGGATTTAAAGTAATTAGAAAAGGAGGTTGGGACACTCATGGCTTACCTGTTGAATTGCAGGTAGAAAAAAAATTAGGGATCACAAAAGACGATATTGGAACCAAAATTTCTGTTAAGGATTATAATAGTGAGTGTAGAAAAGCAGTAATGAAGTTTAAGGATAAATGGGAAGTTCTCACAAACAAAATGGGATATTGGTTAGACCTAGAAGATTCATATATAACTTTTAAAAATGAATACATTGAATCTATATGGTGGTCTTTAAAAAGATTATATGATAAAGGGCTTTTGTATAAAGGATATACTATTCAACCTTTTTCTCCAGCGGCAGGAACTGGACTTAGTTCTCATGAATTGAATATGCCTGGCGCTTATAAAAAGATAAAAGACACTTCTATTGTAGCTCAATTTAAGCTTCAAAAAAATGATTCTTCTATTCATTTTTATAAAAATATAAATACAGAAATTTTTTTTCTTGCATGGACAACAACTCCTTGGACTTTACCTGCAAATAATGGTTTAGCTATAAATAAAAATATTGAATATTCTTTTATTGAAACAGTTAATAAATACACAAAAATTCCTGTTACTGTAATATTAGCAAAAAGTTGTATTGCAAGTTTTTTTGATAAAAAACAAATTACCTATAAAGTTATTAAAGATATTAGAGGGAAAGATTTAGTTGGGTTAGATTATGATCAATTGCTGGATTATGTTTACGCTTCCAAACCAGCATTTACGGTAGTTCATGCTAATTTTGTTTCAACAGATGAAGGCACAGGGATTGTACATATTTCTAAAACTTTTGGTTCTGATGATTTTATAGTTTCAGAACAAAATAATTTACCAGGCATTTTTGTTAAAGATGATAAAGGAAATGACAAACCAATAGTAGATAAAAAAGGAAAATTCGTTAATGAGATAACTGATTTTGCAAGAATGAGTGTCAAAAATTTTGATAATAAGAACGAAGATATGTCTACGGATGTTAAAATAGCAATTAAATTAAAAAGAGAAAATAAAGCATTTTTAGTAGAAAAACATGAACATTCATATCCACATTGTTGGAGGACAGATAAACCTATTTTATACTATCCTTTGGAATCATGGTTTATTGCAACCACAAAGTATCGAGATCAGTTTATTAAAGAAAACAGAGAAATTAATTGGTTTCCAGAATCAACAGGAACTGGAAGGTTTGGAAATTGGCTTGAAAATATTGTGGATTGGAATCTTAGCCGTTCTAGGTATTGGGGAACTCCTTTGCCAATATGGAGAACTGAAAAAGGAGATGAAGAAATTTGTATTGGAAGTATTGAGGAATTAAAGAAAGAAGTCACCAAATCTGTAGATGCAGGGGTAATGAAAGAAAAGTTAAAAAACGATTTTGATCTTCACAGACCTTATATTGATAATATTATTTTGATTTCTAAAAAAGGAAATTTGATGAAAAGGCAAAAAGATATTATTGATGTTTGGTTTGATTCTGGCGCTATGCCCTTTGCTCAATATCACTATCCTTTTGAAAATGAAAAAAAGTTTAATAAATCTTTTCCTGCAGATTTTATTGCTGAAGGTGTTGATCAAACTAGAGGCTGGTTTTTTACATTACATGTTTTAGGCATAATGTTATTTAATAGTAAAACATATAAAAATGTTATATCTAATGGATTGGTGTTAGATAATGTTGGAAATAAGATGTCTAAGAGATTAGGAAATGTAATTGATCCTTTTGAAACGATTATTTCCTATGGGCCTGATCCTACAAGATGGTATATGATATCTAATTCAAATCCGTGGGAAAATTTAAAATTTTCAATTGATGGAATTCAAGAGGTTCAAAGAAAGTTTTTTGGAACTTTATATAATACCTATAATTTTTTTGCCTTATATGCGAATATTGATAAGTTTTTTCACAATAATCATGATATTGAATTAGAAAAAAGAACCGAAAGTGATTGTTGGATTTTGAGCAAGTTAAATTCTACGATATTAAATGTTGAAAAATTGTTGGATAAATATGATCCTACTAAGGCAATTAGATTAATTCAAAGTTTTGTAATTGATGACTTGAGCAATTGGTATATTAGATTAAATAGAAAGCGTTTTTGGAAAGGCACATTTAATAAAGATAAAATTGCCGCCTATCAAACATTATATGAATGTTTGCTGAAAATTTCTATTATTTCTTCACCTTTTGCTCCTTTTTATTCTGAAAGAATTTTTCTAGACTTAAACACTAAAGGTGATAAAAAATTCAATAATTCAGTTCATTTAACTAATTATCCTGCTCCAGATAAAAAATTAATTAATACAGATTTAGAAGAAAAAATGAGTTATGCTCAAAAAATTTGTTCTTTAATTCACTCCTTAAGGAAAAAAGAAAAAATTAAAGTTCGACAACCTCTTTCAAAAATGTTAATTCCTTTGAAATCACCCAATATGAAGAAAAAAATTATATCGGTTGAGGATATAATTCTGTCTGAGGTTAATATTAAAAAACTTGAATTTATAAATGATTCTTCAGAAATACTTACAAAAAAAATTAAACCTAATTATAAATCATTGGGAATTACTTTTGGTAAAAACACACAATCTATTGCCAATTCTATTGTAGAAATGTCTCAAGATGAAATTAATGTTTTAGAAGAAAAGAAAAGTATAAAATTATTGAGTAATCACATAGGTAATTTTAATATTTCAATAGAAGATGTTTATATTTCATATAGCGACATCCCTGGTTTGAAAATAGTTTCTGATGAAAAGTTTACAATTGCACTAGATATAAATATTTCTGACAAATTACTAATGGAAGGTTTATCACGAGATTTTATAAACAAAGTTCAAAATATTAGAAAAGATTTAGGGTTTGAGGTTACAGATAAAATAGAATTCCATTTTTCTTCTGAAGAAAAATTATTAGTAAAGTCTATAAAGAATAATTTAAAGTTTGTGTGCAATGAAATTCAGGCAAATCAAATTATATTTTCTAATCACTTAAATAATGCAGATACATTGGAGATAGATCATAAAATTATTTTTTATAAAATAATAAAAGCTTCTTAGGGTTTATGAACAAAAATTATTTTTTTCTTATATCATTTTTTATAATATTTCTTGATCAATTAATCAAGGTAATTGTTCATATTAATATGCCACTAAATTCCGAGATTAATCTTATAGGTGACTTTTTTAAATTGCATCATTTAGAGAATCCGGGCTTAGCTTTTGGAATAGATTTAAATTTTAAATACGGAAAATTACTATTAACTTCATTCAGGTTTTTTGCATCTTTAATTATAGGTTATTATTTATTTGCTTTAATTCTTAAAAAAGCAAACAATTTATTATTACTTGGGATTTCAATGATTTTTGCAGGTGCTGTAGGTAATGTCATTGATAGTTTATTATATGGCATCATATTTGATAATGCACCTCAAAGTGCACCATTTTCATTGTTTTATGGGCAGGTTGTTGATATGTTTTATATTGATATATGGGAAGGGTTCATTCCAACAAGTATACCAATTATTGGAGGAGCTTATCTTTCTTTATGGCCCGTTTTTAATTTAGCAGATGCTTCTATATTTGTTGGTGTTTTAATCATACTTCTATTTCAAAAAAAATTTGTTGAACATTTATAAAGCTATAGAAAAATAATATCTTTTATTTTTTTATGATACTTTTTCAATTTCTGTAGTATTTTTTCTTTTGAAAGATTAAGTTCATTTTTCAAGGGAGAAGAATTTATTTTAACAAATACATTTAGATCTTTACAGTATATTCCATTTGTTCTATCAACTATTAATTTGTCCATTATTTTAGTCCACGTAATTCCAATTTCTTTTTCTAATAATTTTGACCCCAATTTATTTTCATGGAAAAACTTCGAAGTCAAATCATTTATTGATTTCGTTTTGGAGAACCTTTTATTATGCTTTTTCACATTAAATTATTTTACCATTATCAACAGTTATAATTTTCATTTTGAGATTATTATTTTTTATTATTTTAAGTCTTTCTTCTAATGCATCAGTAATAAATATTTGTCCATGAATTTTATTTATTATATATTTCATAAGGTCACTTATTCTTCGATGATCTAATTTATCAAAAATATCATCCAGCATCATTATTGGTTTAATTTTTAATTTTTCATGAATGATTTTGTATTCTGTCATTTTTAGACCAATCAAAAATGTTTTTTGTTCTCCTTGTGAAGCAAAATTTTTAATTAATTTATTATCCAAATAAAATAAAAAATCATCTTTATGAATCCCAAAATTAGTTTTACCTGATAAAATATCTTGATCTAGTGATTTTTTGAATATGTTCATGGCAGAGAAATTATTTATTTTAGTATTGTAGACTATATTCCCTTCATGATTATCTTTACCAATAAAATTATAAATTTTGGTAAAATAATTGTTGAATTTAGCTATATACATTTTTCTTTTCTTGCTTATATATAAGTTTAATTCAATAAGTAATTTATCATAAAGGTTTATTTGATTTTTATCTATTTTATTATTTAACTTAAATTTTTTTAAAACCAAATTTCTTGTTTTTATAATTTTATTATACTGGATAAGATTTTGTAAATATTTGTTTTCCGATTGTGAAATTATTATATCAAAAAATCTTCTTCTGTAATAACTTGAATTACGAATAAGATCACTGTCATTTGGAATTACTAAAACAGCGGGTATTTTTCCTAAGTGTTCGCTTATTTTTTCATATTGTGATTGATTGTATAAAATTTCTTTTTTATCATTTTTTTTATATTTGCAATCAACCTTTATCATTTTTTTTTGATGTTTATATCTTCCTTTTATAAAGAAGAAAGCTTCATTGTTTTTAATATTATTTAATTCTAGCTTATTGAAAGCACTTTTTGTAAATGAGAGATAATAGATAGCATCTAATAGATTGGTTTTTCCTGACCCATTTTTTCCTCTAATAAAATTTATTTTTTCAGAAAAATTTATTTTTTCAGATTTATAATTTTTGAAATTTACAATTTTAATTTCTTCTAAATACATTTTAGTTTGCTCCCTTTCATATTTTATTTAATTTTGCTAGAAGTAATTTCATTTCTACATTAATAATAGATTATAAAATTAATTTATGCCAAGAAAAAAAGAAAAACTATCTAAAGTTGCAACTTCTACTAATAATTTTTCCAAGGAGACTTTTTTATATTGGTATAAATCCATGTATTTGATAAGAAAATTTGAAGAAATGGCTGGAAAATTATATGGACAACAAAAAATCAGAGGGTTTTGTCATTTATATATTGGACAAGAAGCTTGTATTTCTGGTTGCGTTACAGCCTTAAAAGAGGGGGATAAATATATTACTTCTTATAGAGATCATGCTCATCCAATTGCTTTGGGAACTAACCCAAATTTAGTTATGGCAGAATTATTTGGTAAAGAAACAGGAATTTCTAAAGGGAGAGGAGGATCAATGCATATGTTTGACAAAGAAAGAAATTTTTTTGGAGGACATGGAATTGTAGGTAATCAAATTCCTATTGGTGCAGGAATTGGTTTTGCAGAAATGTATAAAGAAACAGATAATCTATGTGTAACTTTTTTGGGAGACGGTGCTGTTCGAATAGGGGCTTTTCATGAAGCGTTAAATATTTCAATGTTTTTAAAAATACCTGTAATTTTTATTATTGAGAATAATGGGTATGCTATGGGAACTTCTGTTGAACGTAGTTCAAATGTAACTGAATTATATACTATGGGCAAAGCTTATGATATACCTTCTTTTCCGGTTGATGCCATGAATGTAATCAAAGTTCATCATGCGGTTTCTAAAGCAGCTGAAAGAGCCAGAAAAGGTTTAGGCCCTTCTTTACTTGAATTAAGAACTTATAGATATAAAGGGCATTCAATGTCTGATCCAGCAAAATATAGATCTAAAGATGAGTTAGAGTTTTATAAACAAAAAGATCCTATCGAACAAATAAAAAACATTATGTTATTAAAAAAAATATGTAGAGAGAAAGATTTTGAATTAATTAATGGTCAAATTAAAAATCAAGTAAATGATTCGGTAGAATTTGCAGAGAAGTCATCCTATCCTTCAAAAAAAGATGTATATAAATATATATATAAGCAGGAAAATTATCCTTTTTTAATCGAATGAGGTTGTCCTAAATAAATTATTTAAATTTGTCATCTATTTTTTGATTATGGTAAAAATAAAAAAGCATAAAGAACATACAAATGATTCATTTTTAGAATCACATGAGACTATTGCTAATACCCTGAATTCTTATGAATTATTCTATGAAAAAAATAAAAAAATTATTTCGATAGTTTTTGGTGTTTTTATCTCATTTATATCAGTTTTTGCAATATTTAATTATTATATTTTTTCACAAAATAAACTTGCTGAAAATGATATGTTTCAGGCTGTATATTATTTTGAATCAGATAGCCTTGTAAAAGCTTTAAATGGAGATGGTAACAATTATGGTTTTCTTGAAATTATTGATCAATATAGTTATACTAAAGCAGCTAATCTCTCTAATTATTATGCAGGTGTTTCATATTTAAAATTGGGTAATTTTGAAAATGCTATTAATTATTTGAAATCATTTAATGGTGATGATCAAATAATTCAAGCTCGTTCTTATTCTTTGATAGGAGATGCATATATAGAATTAGCAGATTATGCTAATGGAATAAAATTTTTTAAAAAAGCCACAAATTATAATTCTAATAAATTTTTTACACCAAATTATTTGTTAAAATTAGCTTTGGTTTATGAAGAGATAGGCGAACTTAAGGAAGCATATCAATGTTATATTAAAATAGTAGATTTATATAAGGATTCTGCTGAATATCAAATATCTCTAAAAAACAAATCAAGATTAGAAGGTTTAATTTAGGTTCTTATGTACGATGCTAGTAGTATTAAAAATTTAATAAAAAACAAATCATTCATTTCTAAAAAAATTTCAATTATAGTTTCTGGTTGGAATTCTCAAATTACAGATCTATTATATGATGCTTCATTAAATACATTATTAGAATATGGTGTAAAAAATAAACACATAAAAAGACAAGTTGTTCCAGGTAGTATGGAACTTGTTATTGCTTCTCAACTTTTGTTTGAGCACAACAAAAATCTAGATGGAATTATTTGTTTAGGGTGTATTGTTAAAGGGGAAACGGATCATGATAAATATATATCACATGCTGTTACTCGTGGATTGGTTAATGTATCTCTTAAATATAAGAAACCAGTTATTTTTGGAGTGCTTACAACAAATAATAAACAGCAAGCATTTGATAGAAGTGGTGGAAAATTTGGAAACAAAGGTGAAGAGTCTGCTTTAGCATTATTAAAAATGCTCCATCTTATAGATAGCGTCAGTAAAAAATAGAATATTGAATCATATAGGTAATTGCACCAGCAATATATCCAGCTATTGCTAATAACGTAAATTTTTTAACATACCAAAAAAAAGGAATATTTTCTAATCCCATGATAGCAACCCCTGCTGCTGAACCTATAATTAATGCACTTCCTCCGGTTCCTGCACAATAAGCTAAAAATTCCCAGAAGAGACCATTTTGTTCAAAAAACTCCATTCCTCCCAGGGGATACATTCCCATAGTAGCGGCTACCAATGGAACATTGTCTACTATAGCTGATAAAAGACCAATAATAATTGCAACAAGATAGACACCATTTTCAGTAGATGTTCCAATTTCTTTATCAAGAAAAGCAGCGATTTCATTTAGTTGACCAGCGCTTTGTAAACTTCCCACTGCTAACAAAATTCCCAGAAAAAATAAAATTGTTGGAACGTCCATTTTCTCAAGAGCATGAAAAACAGAAAAATGTTTTTTTGATTCAACATCATCTTTTTTGTGCATTATATCTGTAATTAACCATAAGACACCTAAGCTTAACATCATTCCCATAAATGGGGGTAAATGTGTTATAGATTTAAATATCGGAACAAAAATTAAACCACTAACTCCTAATCCAAAAACTAATTTCCTTTGAAATTCTGATGTGTGATGAGAATTTATCATATAATCATCATCTTCACTTGGCCTATCTATTTGTCCTTTCATATAAAATGACATTATTATTAATGGAACGAGGAGACAAACCAAGCTTGGAAGAAAAACATTTTGTATTATTGCTTGAGTAGTTATTTGTTTTCCTATCCAAAGCATTGTTGTAGTCACATCTCCAATAGGTGACCAGGCTCCTCCAGCATTTGCTGAAATGATAACCATTCCTAAAAACATCCACCTATCTTTTTGATCTTTAACAAATTTTCTAGTAAGTGAAACCATTATAATTGCAGTTGTAAGGTTATCTAATGCTGCAGAAAAGAAAAAAGAAATAATACCAATGATCCACAATAGTTTTAATTTGCTAGTTGTTTTTATTCTATCTGTAACAACTCTGAACCCTCCATGTAGATCTATTATTTCAACAATGGTCATCGCTCCCATAAGGAAAAATAAAATGCTAGATATTTCAGACAAAATTTCAAACAATTGTACTTCTGTTACAAATTCTCGGATTACTTCATAGGTTCTTTCTTCGTTAATATCACCTATTAATTCATTGGAGGTTTCTTTTATTTCTTCAGGATAAGTTTCAGCAAATTCATCTATAGCATATTCTTTTATTTTACTTAAATTAACAATTTGTTCTTTACCTATTACGTAAATAGTCCAACATAATATTCCTGTTACTAAAGCTATAGCTGCTTTATCAATCTTGAGTTGGTGTTCTAAAGTGATGCAGAGATATCCAACAACAAACACTATTATCATTAATTCATACATCTAAAGAAAGTTTTATGATTTTCAAAAATAACAATTTTTAATTACTTGACTCTAATTATTAATGTTTTCAGTAATGTTACCCGAAGATAAATTTATAGATGATCCTGTAACAGACTTCAATATGTTTTTTTGCTTAAATTTTCTCAGTAAACCTATAAAAGCAAATATTAAAGCTTCTTTATAATTGATCAAAATATCATTTGGTATTTTCCAATTATTCCTTTGGTTATCATAAAAGTTTATTTTTTCCATTAAAAAATTATTATATGTACCACCCCCTGTCACAAGAATATTATTTTCTTTTGTTTTTATGTTTTTTGCTAACTGATAAGCAATATGTTGTGTATAGGTATTAATAATATCGATTAAATCATATTTTGGATTATCAATTATAGGGTATATATTTTTTTTGACCCACTCAATTCCCAAACTTTTTGGTGAAAGTTTTTTATAATAACTAAGTGAGTTAAGCTGTTTGAAAACTTTAGGGATAATCTTTCCTTTTTTTGCGAGTATTCCCTTATTGTCATATTCATAATTAAGTTTATTTGAAAGATTATTTAAAATAATATTTGAAGGTACTATGTCATATGCTATAATTTTTTTATTATTTATTATTGTTAAATTTAGAATTCCACCAATATTGACAAAATACTTATATTCATAAAATAATAATTTTTCTCCAATAGGGACAAGTGGGGCCCCTTGTCCATTAAAAATCACGTCTAATTCTCTAAAGTTATTTATTATAGGAATTTTTAATTTTGAAAATAATCTATTTGCATTGCCAATTTGAAAACTAATTTTATCCTGAAGATTGTGAAAGATAGTATGTCCGTGACACGAAATAATTTCAGGATTTAGATTATTGATACGAATAAATTTTTTTGTTTTTTCCCCAATAAAATCACCTAAAAAATGATCTAATTTAATTAATTCATACCCATTCAATTTATAAGCTTTCAACAATGTTTCCTTTATTTTTTTAGGATATTTTATAGTGGTTGCATTGTCAATTCTGTATGACCAATTTTTCTCTTTTTTAAATGTACAATGAGCAATATCTAATCCATCAACCGAAGTGCCAGACATAATTCCTATAACCTTATAATTAGTCATGATTTCTATTTTAATATATTAAGGGTAGTTAAATATTGTTTAATTTAGATCAATAATATATTTTCTTTTTTAATTAAACCTCTCATCTTTGCTATCTTTATAAATTTAATCAAATATTATTATTGAAGTTTTATAAAAGATGAAAGTCAACTTTTTATTTTTTTTAATTTTATTCATCAATGTAGAAGTTTTTTCTCAGACAACTTCACCTTTCACTTCGGTCACAGGGATTGGAGAACTAAATGATTTAGGTTTTTCGAACAATATAGGAATGGGTGGGGTTGGTATAAGTAACGGATCATATTGGCATTTAAATAATCAAAATCCAGCAGCCTTAACCTCAAATGTATTTACCACTTTCGAAATGGGATTAGCATCAGATTTAAGAGAGGTAACAAATAATAAAATAACTGATTTAAATGGAAGTGCAAATTTAAATTATATAGGTTTTGGTATACCTGTTCTTAAAAGTGGAAAATGGGTTTCTTCTTTTGGATTTAACCCATTTAGTTCTGTGAATTATATTTTATATAAGGAAGAAATCGTGGAAAATACCTCAGTAATAGCTAGATATAGATATGAAGGAGAAGGGGGCCTTACACAAGCTTACTGGTCAAATGGACTTAAACTATCAAAAAATTTATCTATAGGAATAAAAGGATCTTATATTTTTGGAAACATTAAAAATGAAACGAGCATAACATTAAGCAATGAAGATCAATTTTATACTACTCATTATGAAAGCTTAGTTTACAATGATTATAATTTAAGTTCAGGTATTTTTTATAAAAAAGAAATACTTGAAAATAAATTTTTAAAACTAGGTTTTGTTTATGATTTAAAATCTTCTCTTAATGCAGATCGTTTTTCTAGATTAGAAAGAAGAATCCCTAATGTAACTAGCATAGTTCCGATTGACACATTAATAAATCACGAAATTCAAATGTTTAATATTCCTAGAAGTTATGCGTTAGGAATATCGTATGAAAAATTAGATAAATTTTCTATAGGCATTGAAATTAAACTTCAATCTTGGGATAAAAACAGTGGTTTTAAGGACAATATTGATAATGTTCTATACAAAAATTTTATGAAACTATCTGCAGGAATAGAATTTATACCTGATGCTGAAAACGTCGACAAATATTTAAAAAGATCTACATATAGGTTTGGAATGTTTTTTAAAAAGTCACCTTATTTGATTAATAACAATCAAATTAATAATTTAGGTGTTAATTTAGGATTTTCACTGCCTGTAGGTGCTTTATCAAGAATTAATATTGCTATGGAGTCAGGAATTAGAGGAAGTATAGATAAAACATATGTTAGAGAACGTTACTTTAAATTTGTTTTAGGGAGTTCTATAAACAATATTTGGTTTATTAAAAGAAAATTTGATTAATTTTGCATTCTATGAGATTATTTTTCTTTGTATTTATTAATTTATTATGGTTGAATTCTACTTTTGCACAGCAGGGATGGAATTGGCCTGAGAATAAATCTAAAGCTGAAGAAAAAAATGTTTTATATACGGATTACTTAAAACAAGGAGATTGTAATTCAGCTTTGGAACCACATAAATGGTTACTTGATAGTGTTCCCAATCTACACGTGTCACTTTATCAGAATGGTATAAAAATTTATCAATGCCTAATAAAAGCAGAAAAAAATATAGAAAAAAGAAATGAATTAATTACAAAGGCGCTGGAAATGTTTGATTTAAGAATAAAATACTTTGATAGGGAAGACTATGTTCTTAATCGTAAAGCTTATTATGCTTACCAATATTATAAATCTAATAAAGGAGAATATGGTAATCTCTATAGCTTATTCAGTAGGGCGTATGAATTAAATGATAAAAAAATTTCTAACACCAATTTAGTCCCTTTTATGGATTTAATTCGCAGGTACAAACTTACATTCCCAGACTCTATTTCTGATGATGAAATCTTGGAACAGTATACTATGATTACAGATATTATATCTCAAAAAATAGTTACTGAAAATATTAATATAAGCATACATAATGAGGAAGAAAGTACTAAATATATAAATGCTCTTGAACGTTTACAAAAATATCAAGCCTTGATTGATGAGATGTTAACATCTACTGTAACTGTAGATTGTAATTTTATTTTTAATAAATTAGGTTCTAAACTAACCAACTTAACTTCTAATCTTGAAGGTGAAATTATGCAAACAGATTATGATGATGTTTCCCCAGTATCAGGAAATTTAAAAGTTTTAAAACTTTCTAAAGAAATTTTTAATTTAGCCAGGAAAAATAAATGTGGTTATACTGGAGTGGTGTTAACTTCCGCCAAAATTATTTTTGATAATACCCCCGATGTTGGAATCGGAAAAATAATAGCTTCTAATGTTCAAGATAATCTTAATGAAGCTTTAGACTACTACAACAGATCAATTCTGGTTTCAACAGACCAGAATCAAAAGGCAGAATTATATTTACTTAAATCTAAATTATATAATAGTAATAATCAAAAAGCTAAATCAAAAGAAAGTGCTTTACAGGCTTTGATAGAAGTTCCTTCATATAGGGATGCATATAAACATTTAGGTGACTTGTATATGAGGAGTTATGAAGATTGCAAAAAAGGTGAAAGTAGAGTAAAAGATAGGTTGGTTTATATTGCTGCTCATAAAATGTATATGAGAGGAGGGCATGACGCTAAGGCTAGACAAGCTACAGCTCAATTTCCTTCCGCTGAGGAAATTTTTAATGAAAATTATGAAGTTGGACAAGAATTAAAGGTTGATTGTTGGATTAATGAGACTGTATCTTTACAAAAAAGATCAAACTAAATTGTTATGAAACTAAATGCAAAAACGGCACAAGAGTTAATTGATAGTATACCAGTTGTAAAGTTATTATCTAAAAATGTAGGAGCTGCTGGAGCTATTGGTTTTGTAATCCAAGACTTTGTTCTTCCGTTATATGGAGATTTCATTTTTCCAATAGTACTTTCTTTAGCTGGTGCAGGTTTAGTAGCTTTTGCTTTGTGGTATTTTATTTTTAAGATAGAATCCTCTGATAATTTTAATCACGTTTCTTTTCAGGCATCTATAATATGTGTTTTACTTTCAGTTGTTCTTTTTGGGTTTAGTTTTTTGTCAAAAGCTTTATCGGGGGATGATGGAAGAGGAATTCTAGGGTCTCAGGTTGGTTTTGTTGCAAACTTACAAGACAATGCAAATGTTTACAAAGAAGACGCTGCGGCTTTAGCAAAAATTGCAGAAAATTATTCAGATATGCAAATGCAACTTGCTACGCTTAATAGTAAAATTGCGGATCAGATGTCTCAAAATGGCCAATTAGATGATGATTTAAAATCACAAATATCAGAAATTATGTCTACTTCAGTTGTTGGAGAGACTGATTCATCAAGAGTTACACAACTCGAAAAAGAACTAGATATTGCATATGAATTATTAAGACAGATGAGCATGAACAATAAGGTCCTTCAGTCTGATGAAAAGGATAACTTTAAAGAACAAATCGAAAAGGCAAAAAATGACAGTATCTTTTCTATTATTAATTCTTTAAATTATCAAATTAATGAATTGAAGACGGTTTCCTCTGCACTAGTATCTGATTTTAAAACTCTTGATAAATCAGCTGAACTTCGAGAATTAAAAGAATTGACACTAACAATAATTGAAAAAGAAGATGAATTAACTAAAACTATTCAGGAATCAGAAAAAAAGTCTAATAAAGCAATGAGAAAAGAATTGGATAATATCAGCTCTACTATTAGAAAAAAAGGTGTAAAAGGG
Source organism: uncultured Marinoscillum sp. (assembly GCA_964646945.1). Classification (GTDB taxonomy): domain Bacteria; phylum Bacteroidota; class Bacteroidia; order Cytophagales; family MED-G16. The sequence goes on from CAZYIL010000005.1 coordinate 22,252, forward strand.
AGTAAAGAAGAGGAAAAATATCTTGATGAAATTGTTAAGACTTATGAAAAGGTTTTATCAAAGGTTGAAAATAGAAAATCCAGAAAAAATGATAAAAATTCTGAAAAACAGTTAGCTGAAACACAGAAAGAAATAAGTGATTTAAAAACTAAATTAGTAGAATTTGAATCAACGCAAGTAGCACAGGATGAAAATGAGTCAAATGAACAAGTAAATTCATTAAAAAGTTTAATATCTCAATTGGAAACTTATAATGACATTCAATCAACAAACGTAGAAAATTTTCAACAGGATACTCAGATTCAGATAGGGGAACTTACAAGTTCAATGTCACAAATAGTTACTGACATTGGGGATTTAAAGGCTATCATTGTAAATAGAGGTAACAATATTCCTCCTCCTTCTGGTGAAGTTGAAATAACAAGCACATTCTTAGGGAATAATACCTTGATGTCTGATGAGTCACAAAGACTTTTAGCGGGCATGAATAGTGAAAATCCTGATGAAATTTCTCCAGATCAAGTTATTACTAAAGCTTTCAATGATGAAATAAAAGTTCTAGATGCGCAACAATCAGATTTGTACTATAAAAAAGCGCAAATGTTAATTATAAGCAATCAATTTGAAGAATCTCTCGTTAATGCTTTTAAAGTGATAGATCTTAGTCCAGATAGTGAGGAAGCATATACTTTAATTGGTAATATTTATATGACGGCCATTAATAGATGTTCTGATATAGGTGAAGATCAATTTTCTAAAAAACTTGTTGCTATTGCTGCTTATAATATGTATGAAAAGGGTGATAATCAACAAAAAATGAATGAAGCAATGATGTTTTTTCCTACAACATCGGAGATTAAAAAAAGTGGTTATTCTAAGTCTAAATCCGTCGATTTAAATGTTTGTTGGGTTAATGAGAAAATAACTTTATTATCAAAAGGAGATTAGAATTCTTTAATCATTAATGTTTAGATATTTCTTAACTATATATTTATTTTTCATTTTGATATCATGTTCTTTAGAGTCAAACAATAAAATTATACCTAAAGATTATGATGGACCATTTGTAGAGATGTATAATAATAAAACTTCATTTTCTGACTCTTCACGTCTTAGAATGAAATTAAACTCAAAAGAATATTTTATTTACGAAAATGATAATGAGGAATATCCAAAAGGGTTATTTATGGAAATTTATTCAATAAGAGAAAATAAAATGATAGCTAATTTTAAAGCTAATTATGTTATAAAAACTAGTAATGAAAATTTTTATAGAGCTTCTGGAAATGTAGTATTAACAAATCTTATTACAAATGATATTTTAAATACGGAAGAATTATTATGGTATCCAAACGAAGAAAAATTTATAACCGATAAATTTTTAACTATCAAAACAGAAGACGAATTACATAAAGGTGAAGGTTTGGAATCAAATCAAGATTTTTCATCTTATAAAATTATTAAACCAATGGGAAGTATTCAATTAGAAGAAGAGAAATAAATTTTTATTTTAATGAAATTTTTTATGTTGTTTATCTATTAAATTTTTAAAGCTTGTCAGAAATTTATTATCAAATAATTATTACATTGTTTTTTTCTGGTTTTTTTTCTGGATTAGAAATAGCATATGTATCTCGTAATAAGCTGAATTTTGAAATTAAAGCAAAAAAAGGAGGCTTAGTAGGAAGTATTTTCTCTTTGTTTAATAGAAACAACTCTCAATTCCTTGCTACAATGTTATTAGGGAATAATTTGGCTCTTGTGTTATATGGCATTTTAATGGCCCAATTGCTAGAGCCTATAATTTTTGATTTATTACCAGTAATTATTAAAAACGATTTTTTTGTTCTTTTATTGTTAACATTTATATCAACACTCATTGTTTTGATCACTGCGGAGTTTATACCAAAAAGTTTATTTTTAGTTAGTCCTAATTTGATGCTATCATATTTTTCTATTCCTTTATTTGTAGTTTATATAGTTTTATATCCAGCAGTATGGGTTATAGTTTTAATTTCTAAATTTATTATAATAAATATTATGAATTTAGAATATTCAGATGAAAAACCTGTTTATAGTTTAACCGATTTAAATGATTATGTTAAAAGAATTATTTCTAAAAAAAATCATAATTCTAGATCCGAGGTAAACACACAATATTTTAATAATGCCTTAGAATTTAAAACTATCAAAGTTAGAGATTGTATGATTCCACGAACGGAATTAGTTGCACTAGAGGCTTCTGAGTCTATCAATAAATTAAAAAAATTATTTGTAGACACAGGGTTATCAAAAATTATAGTTTATAAAGAATCTATTAATAATGTTATTGGTTATTGTCATGGGTTGACATTGTTTAACAAACCTAATAAGGTAGAAGATATAATTAAACCTATAATTTATGTTACTGAAACTGTTCTTGCTAGTGAATTATTAATTCAATTTATTTCTAACCATAGGTCTATTGCCATTGTGGTAGATGAGTATGGTGAAACTTCAGGAATAATAACCCTTGAGGACATTATAGAAGAAATTTTTGGAGAAATTATTGATGAATATGATGAACATAACTTGCTAGAACAAACTAAAAAAAGAAATGTTTATGATTTTAGCGCAAGACATGAAGTTGATTATATTAATGAGAAGTATAATTTATCTATACCTACTGGAGATTATGATACTTTAGGTGGATATATTTTATATTTAAATAAGAATTTACCCAAGAAGTTTCAGAAAATAAATACTAAAAATCATTCGATAAAAATATTATCTATGCATGGAAATAGGATAGGGAATCTAAGAATATCAAAAAATTAGGATTTTCTTTCTTGAATAGTTAATTTTTTACAATTAAAAAAATTAATTTTGGCTTCTTAAATTTTAATTATGTCAATAATTGGTACATTAAGGAATAGAATGGGAAAGTTTTTAGTTTTTATCATAGGCTTTTCTATTGCATCTTTTGTTTTAGGGGATATTCTTGGCCCTAATTCAACTTTATTTGGCGGGAATGATACCACTATTGGAGAAATAAAAGGAAATGATGTTGATTTTAGATCATTTCAATCTTTGTTTGAAGAATTTTCTTACAATTTTTCATTAAATAATGGTAAATCTCCTTCTTCTGAGGATATAGCTGTTATTAGAGATCAAGTTTGGGAAAAACTTATTCAAGATATAGCATTTCAAAATGAATATGAGAAATTGGGTATAAAAGTTACCAATTCAGAACTTGTTGAAATGGTTCAAGGCAATAATGTTCACCCAATGGTTAGGCAGGCATTTACAAATCCAGAAACTGGAATTTTTGATTCTGAACAAATTGTGTTTTTTTTACAAAATTTATCTACTCAAAGCATAGAACAGCAACAGGCTTGGGCAAATTTTGAAAACAATCTTATTCCTTTAAGGTTAAGAACCAAATATGAGAATTTAATTTCTCAAACTAATTATTTAAATCAGCTTGAATCTAAAAGAGAATATACTAACTCTAATCAATCCGTATCTATATCCTATTTATTTCTACCCTACTATTCAATAGCTGATTCATTAGTTTCTGTTTCTAATAATGAATTGAATTCTTATTTAAATGATAATAAAGATGATTATTTTCAAAAAGAATCACGTTCTTTAAAATATGTTGTTTTTGATGTTATTCCTTCTTCAGAGGATTCTTTATTTATCATGAATGAAATGAATAAATTAAAGAATTTGATAACTAAATCAACAAATGATTCTGTTTTTTCTTCAATAAATTCTGATGGTTTAGATTATTATTTGTCTTTAAGATATGATGAAATGAAAGATATATTTGAAGACAGTTATGAATTGGGAGATATTATTGGTCCCATATCTAACGCTAATAGATATGAATTATATAAGTTGTCCAATATTAAAGTTGATGAAAAATATAGTGCTCGAGCAAAACATATTTTGTTAAAATGGAATAATCAGAGCCTTACTTCTAAATTTGAAGTTAGAGGTGAAGCTACTAGAATTTTAAATTTGATAAAAAATGGCAGTAATTTTGATGAAATGGCAAGAATGTATAGTCAGGATGGTTCAGCAAGTATTGGTGGAGATTTAGGATGGTTTTCTGAAGGGCAGATGGTGGCTCCTTTTGAAAAAGCTGTTTTTTCAAAAAAAGGCTCTGGATTAATTAATAGATTAATTGAATCCGAGTTTGGTTTTCATATTATTGAAGTAACCGAAGGGAAAACAAACAAAACCTATAAAATATCAAAGATTGTAAAAGATATCTTGCCTAGCGACATAACAAGAAATTTATCATATAGAAAAGCAGAAATTTTTAGATCTGAAAATACTAATATGAATGATTTTTTATCTTCTTCAGAGGCTATCAATCTAAAAGTTTTATCACATAATGATATTGATAAAAACAATCAAAATTTACCTTCTTTGGATAATTCTAGAAGTTTAATAATGTGGTTATATAGCGCTGAAGATATAGGAGAAGTATCTAGTGTTATTGAGTTAGACCAAGGGTATGTTATTGGAGTTTTATCTGAAATTAAAAACGAAGGAACTTCAAAATTAGAGGATGTAGAATTTTCGATAAGAAGAAAAATAATTAACAATAAAAAATTTGCTTTAATCAATGAAAAATTATCTTCCTTAGAAGGATCCTTGGATGATATAGCGTTATCCTATGGGAATAATGCTGTGGTGTTTTCTATGGAGAATTTGCTTTTCAATTCTGCTTCTTTAACTAATGTAGGCTATGCCCCAAATGCAGTGGGAATCGCTTTTTCAATGGAAGAAGGTGAAAGAACTAATCCCTTTTCGATAGATGATGGGGTAGTTATATTACAGTTAAATACGAAAGATAATCTTTCTCCTTTAGAAAATTATTCAACTTTTTCCACGCAATTGTTAGAAGCCAATAAACTAGCTTCTCCATTAAAACTTGATAAAGCCATTAAGGAATTTTCTGATATAAAAGATTATAGATACAAATTCTTTTAATTTATTTGAAGATTAATTTTTATGAGTTGGGATAAAAGTAAATTTAAAGACACTCTTGATTCATCATATAATTTTCCTTGCAGTTATACTTTTAAATTTATAGTTATAAGTTCCAAAAAATCAAAAGTCTTAAATTTAATTTCTAATCCGAAGTTTATTATTAAAGAATCTAGAAATAAAAAATATATTTCAATTACGTTAACTTCCATTATGAAAAATGCTGATGAAATAATTTATATTTATAAAAAAGCCTCTAAGATAAAAGGTATAATTTCACTTTGAATTATTTAAAAAGGGTGTCAATTAGTCTAAACTATTGATAGAATAACATGAATGCTAAAACACAATTATTTATAGTCCCTACACCTATAGGAAATCTAAAAGATATTACTTTTCGTTCTATTGAAATAATGAATAATGTAGATTATATTCTCTGTGAAGATACTAGGGTTTCAAAAAAATTATTGTCTCATTACAAGATAATGAAACCATTAAAATCATATCATGCTTTTAATGAACATTCAGTAGTAAAAAAACATATTACAGATATGAAGCTTGGTAAACAAATTTGTTTGATTTCTGATGCGGGAACACCCTCAATATCTGATCCAGGTTATCTATTAATAAAAGAAGCTAATAGATTAAAGTTAAAAGTTGAATGTTTACCAGGGCCAACTGCTTTTGTCCCAGCTTTAGTAAAATCAGGCCTTCCTTCTGACAAATTTGTTTTTGAAGGATTTCTTCCAAATAAAAAAGGTAGGAATAAAAGATTAAATTTTCTATCTGAAGAATCAAGAACAATGATATTTTATGAATCTCCTTTAAGATTATTAAAAACAATGAAGGATTTTATTAATGTTTTTGGTGATGAAAGACTTGTTTCAGTTTCAAGAGAGATTTCAAAATTATACGAAGAAACCATTAACGGAACTCTTATTGAAGTCCATAATATTTTTCTTAAAAAGAAAATTAAAGGTGAAATTGTAATAGTTTTAAAAGGAATGAAAAAATAGCCAGCCTATGATATTTAAAAAATTATTTTTTCTTTTTTGTTTATCCGTTTCATTTAAACTATTTCCATTTCAATTATCAGAAAATGCTCATGTTTCAGTGATAACAATTGGATCATCTCAAAAAGAACTATATAGCGCTTTTGGTCATAGCGGTATTCGAATTAAGGATGATAGTTTAGGAATCGATTACTTTTATAATTATGGAGTATTTGATTTTAATCAACCTAATTTTTATCTAAATTTTTTAAAAGGAAAATTATTGTATATGGTGGTGAAATATAATTTTATATCTGTAAAAGATCATTATATTTTGAATCATAGAGATATAAAAGAACAAATAATAAATTTAGATTTAAATCAAAAAAAGAAAATTTTTAAATTTCTTGAAAAGAATATATTAGAAGAAAACAAATATTATTATTATAATTATTTATATAACAACTGTGCTACTAAGATAAGAGATGTATTTGATGAAATAATTCCAGAATATGTTCAATATGATTATAATCATCTATCTGATAATCTTTCTTTTAGGGGTCTAATGGATATTTATTTAAATCATCAACAATGGGGGGATCTTGGAATTGATATTTGTTTGGGGTCGCAAATAGATATAGAAGCAGATGGTTATAATGCTATGTATTTGCCTGATTATCTTTTCATAAATTTCAATCATGCTAAAACTAATCGTCAAGAAAAATTGGTTTTAAAAGAAAATCAAATATTTTCATCTCAAGAAAAATCTAATTTTTATCTTTGGATGAGTCCCTCTCAAGCATTTATATTTCTATTGATTTTATCAATTTTGATTTTTTTTAGAGAAAGGAAATACAATTTATGGTATTGGAAATTTGATTTTTTTCTCTTAGTTCTTAGTGGTGGGATTGGTATTCTTTTAATTTATCTTTGGTTTTTTACCGATCATCTTTCAGCCTATAACTATAACATAATTTGGGCTTTTCCTTTGAATATTGTTGTTGCATTATTTTTTTTTAATAATAGAATGTTAAAAAAAATCAAACTTTATTTTTTATTCTATTCTTTTTTATTGATTTGTTTAATTTTCTTGTGGTATTTTTTACCTCAACAATTGAATGATGCTTTGATAATTTTTGTTATTTTATTATTAGTACGTTCTTCACTGATTTTTTTTCAATTAAACAAATCATCAAATAATTGAATTGTTTATGTATTCTAATATTAAATTTTTTTCGAATCCCTTTTGAGATAGATAGTTAAATAATTTTTGATTTATTAATTTATTGTTATTAATATTTAGATGATTTCTTTTCATATTTAATAAATTTTTTATTGTATCATGATACTGTTTTTTATCAATAGAATTTAATGCCTCTTTTATATCATTTTTTTCAATACCTTTATAAACTAAATGAAGTTTAATTTTAAGTTTTCCCCATTTATTTAGTATTAGTTTTCCTCTGCTAAATGATTTTGCAAATCTTAAATCATTTACAAGATTTATTTTAATTAATTGATGGAGAATTTTATTTGCATCTTCATCATCATGACCTAAGGAGAATAGTTTGTTTAATACTTCCTTAGAACTTCTTTCTCTATAATTACAAAATGAAATTATTTTTTCCGGTAATTTTTTCAAATTATTTGATATATCCTTTTCTTTTTAAGATAGCTTCTACAAATTTTATTTCATTCTCTGAATTAAAAATTTTGTAAGGAAGAAAAATTATCTGGATTTTATTTATTTTGAAGAAAAAACCATCTGTCTTTTTATAAGCTTTTTTGATATTTTCCCACTTCATTGGCATTCCTTGATTTGCACTTACTTTTATCAGAATTTGTTGACTTGAAATTTCATAAGACAATCTTTCAAACATGTATTTTCCTTGGTCTACTTGTGTCATTCCAGCAAATTGTATAAGCCAAAATAAAAAATATAATAACAAGGCTATAGATGCTCCTATTATCCACCATGCATTAGAAATCCAAAAATACCCACTGCAAATCATAAGAAATATTATAAAAATCCACCATTGATCATGGATTAAATTTAACAGTCCTTTTTTTATATATATACTTGATTTTAATTGATATTTTTTCGTTCTGATGATCATTGTTCTATTCCTTATTTATAATTAATCTACTAATAATTAAAGTTTCAGATATATTTTTTACAAAAATGATAATTGTATAATTATCATTTATAGTTTTATAATTTGCTAATATATAAGTTATTTGATTATTAATATCTCCCTCGTGAATGAAATTTATTTCTTTTGAGGGATTATTTTCAAAAAATTTTTTTAATACCATCTCTGTTTCATTATTATTTCCTTTAATCAATTTATTTTCTATATTAATCTCTGAATTTTTTTGTAAAAAATTGATAATTTCTTTTGAACTAGTAATCTCTATTGCTTTTTTTATTTTTTCTAAAGCATTTTCTTGGTTTGAGAAACTAAAATTTATTTGAATTATAATAAATATTAATATTTTTCCATAAAATCTTTTCATAATAAATTAGATAATTTTATACAAACATAATTCGCAATAATTATTTTTGCCAAAATGAATAAAAAAGTTCTATTAATGATTCTTGATGGATGGGGAATATCTACAGATCCTAAAGTTTCTGCTATTGATCATGCTAAAACACCTTTTATAGATTCTTTATATAACAATTATTCTAATACTACGCTCAATGCTTCTGGTTTAGATGTAGGATTACCAGAGGGTCAGATGGGAAATTCAGAAGTTGGTCATATGAATATAGGTTCTGGAAGAATTGTTTTACAAGATTTAGTAAGATTAAATAATGAAATTGAAAATGATCAATTTTCTAAGAACAAAGAATGGTTAGACATAGTCAATTATGTAAAACAAAATAAAAAACCATTACACATAATGGGCTTATTATCAAAAGGTGGAGTTCATTCTCATTCTGATCATTTATTTGAAATCATAAGGATAATTAAACAGCTGGATATTGATAATGTTTTTATTCATGCTTTTATGGACGGTAGAGATGATTCGCCAAATGAAGGTGTTAAATCAATTGAAAATTTAATTTTATCAATAAAAAATTCAAAAATTAAACTAGCATCAATTATAGGAAGATATTACTCTATGGATAGAGACATGAGATGGGAAAGAACTAAAATAGCGTATGATGCACTTGTAAGAGGTAAGGGAATGCAATCTATGAATGCTATAGAATCAATTCAAAATTCTTATAATAAGAAAACGTTTGATGAATTTATTCTTCCAATAGTATGTGTTGATAGTAATAACAAACCTTTATGTACAATTAATGATAGTGATGCAGTATTTTGTTTTAATTTTAGATCGGATAGAATGAGACAGATTTCTTCTGTTTTAACACAAAGAGATATGCCAAAATATGATATGCTCAAAAAAAATTTATACTTTCTTACAATGACAAGTTATGATTCTACTTTTGAGAAAATCAATGTTTTATTCAAGAAAGAAAATATTAAAAACACTTTGGGTGAGGTCTTAAGCAAAAATAATAAAAAGCAGCTTCGAATAGCAGAAACTGAAAAATATCCACATGTTACTTTCTTTTTTTCTGGAGGAAAAGAGGAAAAATTTTTATATGAAGAAAGAATACTATGTCCCTCTCCTAAAGTTCCAACTTATGACTTACAGCCGGAAATGAGCGCTTATGATTTAAAGGATAAAATAATTATAGAAATAAAGCAACAATCACATGATTTTATTTGCCTTAACCTGGCCAATCCTGATATGGTTGGACATACGGGAAATTTTAATGCTACAGTTAAAGCATGTGAAGTTGTTGATAAATGTTCTAAAATTATTGTAGAAGAGAGTCTTTCTATGGACTATACAATTATTATTATTGCCGATCATGGAAATGCTGACATTATGATGAATAAGGATGGTAGTCCTCATACATATCATACTACAAATCTTGTTCCTTTCATTCTAATAGATAAACAATTAAACCCTAAATTAAAGCAAGGAAAACTCTCAGATATATCTCCTACTATACTATCATTGATGGGTATTGTAATTCCTAAAGAAATGTCAGGCAAAAATTTATTATGAAATTTTATTTCTTTGTTTTTTTATTTTTTCTTGCAGCTTGTAGTAATTTTTCGAAAAAAAACAGATTTTCTCAATATTACAATATTGATTCGCTATTAAATATTCAAATAAAAAATTTATCAAAATCTCAAAATTTAAACAAAGTAATTTACTGGGAAGATGACTACGAAGAAAAAAAAATAAACTCTTCTCTGATAAATTGGGAGAAAGAATTAAATATTTTTAAACAAATAGATTTAAATAAACCTTCTAATCTTGATGCTTATAGTGTTTTACTTGAGAATAATTCAATAGAGTATAAAAAATTTTTAGAAGATGAAGGTATAGTTTCATTAAAGATAATTTTTCATAGGCAAGGGAATCCTAAAAAGATTTTTTCTACAGAAATAAAACAAAATTTATTATTTAATTCTATCAAGGAATATTCTCTTGATTTTGATACTTCAGGTATTTTAATTAAGTACTCATTAGAAGATACCCAAAAATCAATTTTTAATGATACTTTAGAATATGCTCTTTTTGCAGAAGTACAATGGAATTAAATTCTTTAGAAAGGTCATGTAACCCCATGACTGTTATTTTTTATTTTTTTATAGGATTTAGTTTTAACAATCTCATGAAGATTCATTACTGTTATAAACAAATCTTTATAACTAGTATAAAGAGGTGAAATTCCTAGTCTGATATATTTTGGAGGCCGAAAATCTGTAATAATTTTTGGGAATTTATTTGAACCATTTTGTAATGCTTTACATATTTTCAATGATTCAGGATGAGAAATTGTAATATGTGATCCTCTCTCTGATGATTTTAAAGGGCTTTCTATTTTAAAATCTAAAGGAAGAATTTTTTTACGAATTAGTGATAATAATAATTCACTTTGAGAAACACTTTTTTTTCTAATTAATTTTGTAGTTGCTTTTAGTGCAAGATCAAGACCTATTTCCATTCCCACCATAGACAAAATTCCAGGAGTGCCTATATCAAATTTCTTTATATTCTTTGCTGGATGGTATAAATCAGAAAACAAAAAAGGTAATTTATGACCAAACCAACCTTGAATAGGGTTATTTAGTTTTGGTTGAAGAGAAGAATGGATATAAAGAAATCCGGGAGACCCAGGACCACCGTTTAAAAATTTATAGGTACATCCAATTGCAATTAAAGTGTTAGTTTTTTTTAAATTGATATCAACAACTCCTACCGCATGACTTAAATCCCAAACTATTATGCTATTATTATTTTTAGCAAAGTCATTAAGTTCTTTCATAGGATACATCCATGAGCTTTTATAACTGACCAAGCTCAAACATATAATTCCAGGATTAGTTTTGATTGTTTTTTTTAGCAAAACTATATCAGAAAAAATATTTTGTGAATACTGAACTATGACTAGTTTTGAAATATTAAATTGTAAGGCCAGCCCTTCAAGGATATAATTATCAGATGGGAAATTTAACGAATCTGTTAATAAATTTTTTCTAAATAAATTTGATGACAAAAGAGCATGGGTTATTTGATATAATTTTATAGAAGTGGAATCTCCTATTTTGATCTCAGTATTTTTTACACCCAGTAATAAACCTAATTTTTTTTCTAATCTGACTGATAAATCTAGCCATTTTTCATTCCAGCTTCTAATCAGTCTTTTTCCCCACTCATTTTCAGCAGAGTCTTTTATTTTAATGATTGATTTTTTTGGTAGTTTTCCTAAAGAATTTCCGTTAAGGTAGATTTCATTTTTTGTATGTACAAAATCAGATTTAAAATCTTTTAGCTGATCAGATCTGTCGAGTTCAATTATCTTTTTTATATTCATTTTTTAAAAATACAAAAAATAAAAAAGGGATAGAAATTACTCTATCCCTTAATCCATTAACCCATCATTATTGATGCTTTCTTTTTTACTTATGATTTATTCAACATCATCAGGTGCAACTGCTAAAATTAATCCTGTTGCATCTCCAAAATCACCAGAACCAATAATTTAAGATTCTCATTATCAATTAGTTAAAATTATCCTTATAACACACACCTGTAAATGTGATTTATATGAACTTAAAGGACTGATTATGGTGGGTCATACTGGATTCGAACCAGTGACCCCTGCCCTGTCAAGGCAGTGCTCTGAACCAAC
>CAZYIL010000006.1:0-31363 GCA_964646945.1 uncultured Marinoscillum sp.
ATTGATATTATGATAGATTCAGGCCCTAGTGCTAAAACTGTTCAAATACAATTAAATCCTTTTACATTAATTGGAGCTACTACCAGATCAGGTTTATTATCTGCGCCACTAAGATCTAGATTTTCAATTAATTCAAGATTAGAATATTATGATTCTCAAATACTAGAAAAAATTATTAAAAGATCTTCCAAAATACTAGATATTCCAATAAATAAAAATGCAGCCGTGGAAATATCAAAGAGAAGTAGAGGAACTCCTAGAATATTAAACAATCTGTTGAGAAGAATTAGAGATTTCGCTGAAATAAAAGGCGAAGGAAAAATAACTAGAGAAATAACTCAAATTGGACTTAAAGCAATGAATATAGATCATAATGGATTAGATGAAATGGATAATAAAATAATTAGAACTATTATTGAGAAGTTTAATGGAGGGCCAGTAGGTTTAAAAACCATAGCTACCGCATGTAGTGAAGAAGCTGATACTATCGAAGAAGTGTATGAGCCATTTCTTATTCAAGAAGGCTTCTTAAAAAGAACAAATAGAGGAAGACAAATAACAAAATTAGGATATAAACATTTAAATATTCCTGCTCCTAAAAATAATCAAAATCTTCTTTTTGAATAAATGTCAATTAAAAAATCTATTCGAGATAATACCAATTTTATAAAAAAAATTGCACTAGAATTAGGATTTGTTGATTGCAAAATATCTAAGGCAAGATTTCTAAAAGAAGAAGAAAAAAATTATGAGAACTGGTTAAATAATGGTTATCAAGGAAAGATGAGTTATCTTGAAAAAAACTTTGATAAAAGATTAGACCCTAGAAAATTAGTGCCTGGAGCAAAGTCTGTAATTTCCCTTTCATATAATTATTCTCCAAAAAAAAAATTGAAATCAAAAAGTAAATTTTTAATTTCAAAATATGCATATGGAAAAGATTATCACTTTGTAATTAAAAAAAAACTTTACATACTACTTGAAAGATTAAAAGAAAAAATTGGACAAATTAACGGAAGAGTATTTGTAGATTCAGCTCCTGTGCATGAAAGAGCTTGGGCCAAACAAAGCGGTATAGGATGGATAGGGAAAAATTCATTGATATTAAACAAAAAATATGGAAGTTTCTTTTTTTTAGCTGAAATGATAATTGATTTAGAACTAGTCCATGATTATCCTATACAAAATTATTGTGGAACATGCACTAAATGTATAGACAATTGCCCTACAAATGCCATTGTAAAAGCTCAAGTTATTAATGCAAGTAAATGCATATCATACCTCACTATTGAATTAAAAGATGAAATTCCAAATGAATTTAATAATAAACTAAATGACTGGATTTTTGGATGTGATATTTGTCAAGATGTTTGTCCATGGAATAAATTTTCAATATTTCATGATGAAAAAGATTTTGTTTTGAATAATGAAATAGAAAAACTTAGCGATAAAGATTGGATTGAAATGACAGAAGAAACATTTAAAAAAATTTTTAACGAATCTCCGTTAAAAAGAGCAAACTATAAAGGAATTAATAAAAACTTAAGAGCTCTATTAAAATAGAAAAAAAAAAATTAACTAATTTTATAATTTTGAGTTTAAATTAATTTGAGTTTAAACTTAATTTTGTTTCATAATTAGTCTGATTATGAGCCTTAAAGTACCCCGTCTATTATTTATCATAATATTAGCAATAAATATTAACTCATTTAGTCAAAAAGTAACAATTGAAATTGGACCAAATACAATTGGAATTAATGAAAATTTAAACATTACAATAACTGTTGAGAATGAGGCTTTACAAAACTATAGTGATTTTCCAGAAATTGAAGGTTTTATCAAAAGAGGCAGATCATCTTCAAGTTCAACAAATTATATTAATGGTAAAATGAGCTCTACTCAAAGTATTATTCAAAGTTATATTCCAAAAAAAACTGGAAATATTATTATACCATCTTTTTCAATGAAAATTAATAATCAAACCATAAACTCAAAGGGAGGGGAAATAGATGTCATAGACAAAAAATATACTCAAAAGAATGATCCTTTTAATAGGGTTTTTGATCCATTCGATAATTTTTTTAAAAGAAATGAAAATAATGAATTTATTGATATTAAAGCTGATGCTTTTTTAAGTTTAAATACAAGTAAAAATGAAATTTACATTGGTGAAGGGTTTACAACTACACTTTCATTATTTGTAAGTGAAAATAATCAGGCTGATATGAGATTTTTTGATTTAGGAAAACAATTAACTGAAATAGTGAAAAAAATTAAACCTAGAAATTGTTGGGAAGAAAATTATAATATAGAAAGCATTAATGGTATTGTAAGAGAATTAAATAAGAAAAGATATACTGAATATAAAATATTTGAAGCAACATATTTTCCTTTTACTACAGGAAAAATATTATTTCCAGAACTAAGCTTGGATTTGATACAGTATCAAATAGCAAAAAACCCCTCTTTCTTTGGACAAAATAAAAAAGAAAAAATAAAAAAATTTACTTCTAAATCTAAAATAGTAAATGTGATTGATTTACCCCCTCACCCATTAAAAGAAAATGTCGTCGTGGGTAACTTTCAATTAAAAGAAAAAATAGAAGCAATTAAGTTAGCAACAGAAAAGAGTTTTAATTATGAATTTGAAATTATTGGAAATGGTAATATTAATGCAATTAGAGAACCGGAATTTAATATTGAAGCTTTTGATTTTTATCCTCCAAATATTCTTCAAAAAATTAATAGAAAAAATAGAATAATTTCAGGTTCAAAAAAATTTCAGTATCACGTCATCCCAAATGAACCAGGAATACATAATTTTTCAGACATAAAATGGATTTTCTTTAACCCCATAGTAAAACAGTATGACACATTAAAGTCGAAAATAATTGTTGATGTAAAAGGCATAAGTTCAAAAAATAAAAACATAGAATCTAATGATTATGATAATTTCTATAAAAAAATAAAATTGGAAAAAAATAATATTATTAGAAAGAAAAAAAAGGAGCATTATTTATTATTTCTTAATTTTACCCTTTTATCTTTAATATTGATTATTACGTTCTTGATTATAAAAAAATATAAATAATGAGTAATTCATTTGGTAAAGTATTCAAAATTTCATCTTTTGGAGAATCGCATGGGAAAGTTATAGGTGTTATTATTGATGGTTGTCCTCCAGGAATAGAAATTGATAAATCTGATATTCAAAAAGAATTAGACAGAAGAAAACCGGGACAATCTAAAATTACTACTCAAAGAAAAGAGTCTGATGAACTAGAAATTCTATCTGGAGTTTTTGAAGGTAAAACTACTGGCATGCCAATTGGTTTATTTATAAAAAATAAAGATCAAAAAAGTAGTGATTATGATCATATCTCAAAATCTTTTAGACCATCTCATGCTGATTTTACATATCATAAAAAATATGGAATTAGAGATTATAGAGGAGGTGGAAGAAGCTCAGCTAGGGAAACAGCAAACTGGGTAGCCGCAGGTTCAATAGCAAAAAAAATATTAAACAAGTTGAACATAAAAATTTATGCCTTTGTTTCAAAAGTAGGGAAGTTAGAGCTAGACAAAAAGTATCAAGAATTAGATTTAAATAAAATTGAATCAAATATTGTAAGATGTCCTGATAAAAGTTTTGCTGAAAAATTTGTAGGTATAATAGATAATGCAAGAAAAAAACAGGATACTGTAGGTGGAATTATTACTGGTGTAATTAAAGGTTGTCCTGTTGGAATTGGTGAACCAATTTTTAACAAACTTCATGCTGAACTAGGAAAAGCTATGTTATCAATTAATGCTGTTAAGGGATTTGAATATGGAAGTGGTTTTGCTGGAGTTGAAATGTATGGAACAGAACATAATGATGAATTTCAAATCAAGAATAATAAAATTTCTACTAAATCAAACTTCTCAGGAGGTATTCAAGGAGGAATTAGCAATGGTGAAGATATCTATTTTAATGTAGCATTTAAACCAGTCTCAACTATTATGAAAGATCAAGAAAGTGTTGATAGTAACAACAAGAAAATTATTCTCAAAGGAAAAGGAAGACATGATCCTTGTGTTTTACCAAGAGCAGTCCCTATTGTTGAATCAATGACCGCTAATGTATTAGTTGATTTATACTTACAAAGTGAAAAATGAAAAAAACACCATTACATACTAAAATAATTTTGGGGCTAATTTTTGGTTTTATTGTTGGGGTAATTTCTGTTTTTTTAGGTATAGGAGATATAATTTCAAATTGGATCATGCCTTTTGGAACAATTTTTGTAAAAATGTTAAAACTAATAGCCGTTCCACTAATTCTTGTATCTCTTGTTTCAGGAATATCTAATCTTAAAGACACAGCTAAACTCTCTAGAATTGGAGGGAAAACCTTTGGTATTTATATTCTAACAACAGTTACTGCAATAATTATTGCATTATTCTTGGCAAACACCCTTCGCCCAGGTGAATATTTTCCTGAAGAGAAGACAGCTGAATTAAAACAAAAATATGCATCAGATGCATCAATGAAAATTTCAAATGCAAAGGGAGTAAAGGAGTCTGGTCCTTTACAAATGATGGTAGATGTTGTCCCTGATAATTTCTTTAACTCAGCAAGTAACAACAAGAACATGCTTCAAATTATTTTCTTTTCTGTTTTATTCGGAGTAGCCCTTGTTCTATCATCACCTAAAAAATCTGCTCCTATTAAAAAAGCATTTGATGGCTTAAATGAAATTATAATAAAGATTGTTGAAATCATTATGGAATATGCACCTATAGGCGTTTTTGCTTTGCTTGCTGGTTTAATTGTCGACTTGGCTGGTGATGATCCTAATAATATAATAACTACACTTAAACCTCTAGTTTTTTATGCTATAACTGTTCTTATCGGTTTAGCATTGATGATATTTTTGTTTTATCCACTAGTAATATATTCATTTACTGGAATATCATTCATAAATTTTTTAAAAGCTATTTTTCCAGCTCAAATGTTAGCATTTTCTACAAGCTCAAGTGCTGCCACTCTACCACTAACTATGAAAAGAGTTAAAAATAATCTTAATGTATCTGAGGAAGTGACAAGTTTTGTTTGCCCATTAGGTGCAACAATAAATATGGATGGAACTAGTATTCATCAAGCTATCTCAGCTGTTTTTATTGCTCAAGCTTTTGGACAAGACCTAACACTTACTGACCAACTTGTTATAGTTATCACTGCAACATTATCTTCCATTGGAGCTGCTGCTGTTCCTGGAGCAGGTCTAATCATGCTTGTAATTGTATTAGGAGCAATTGGTATTGATCCTCAAGGATTAGCTTTAATAATTGCAATCGATAGACCTTTGGATATGTGCCGAACAATGGTTAACGTTACAGGGGATGCAACAGTAGCAAGTATTGTTGCTTCAACAGAAGGTGAAAAGCTAAAATTTAAAGAAAATGAATAATTTAACTATATATACTGAATCAAACCCAAACCCAAACTCACTAAAGTTTGTTGTCAATTCAATGTTAGTAGATGAAGGAATAGTTAAGGATTACGCCAATGTTCAAAGTACAATAGATTCTCCTTTGGCAAAAAAATTGTTTGATTTCCCTTTTGTTAAAAGAGTTTTCATAATGAACAATTTTATTACTATTACAAAAGAAGAAAAAAATTCTTGGTCAGAAATCAAAATGGAATTAAGTGGTTTTATAAAAAAATATATTGAAGAAGGAAATGATATAATTAAAATCTCAAGCGCTCCAGCCCCCAAGAAATTTATCTCTAAAACAACAAACATTGATAATCAAATAAAACAAATACTGGATGAATATATAAAACCAGCCGTTGAACAAGATGGTGGAGCAATAAATTTTGAGTCATTTAATGACGGAAAAGTTCTTGTTTCTTTAAAAGGATCTTGTAGTGGATGTCCTTCATCTACTATCACACTAAAATCAGGTATAGAAAATTTGCTTAAAAGATTTATACCTGAAGTGAAAGAAGTAATTGCTGAAGAATTATAAAAATTCTAAATTCTAACAAACC
This sequence comes from uncultured Marinoscillum sp., assembly GCA_964646945.1. Lineage (GTDB taxonomy): Bacteria > Bacteroidota > Bacteroidia > Cytophagales > MED-G16. The sequence goes on from CAZYIL010000006.1 coordinate 6,038, forward strand.
ATGTTGTTCCATTAATTGAATCTTTTAATTCAATACCTAATTTTAATAATTTATCTCTTACTAAATCTGCTTCTTTGTAATCGTTATTTTGTCTTGCTTTATTTCTTTTTTTAATTTCATTTTGAAGTTTACTTAATGAAATTTCTTTTTCTTTCAATAAAATTAGATTTAATTGATTTAAAAATTTTTCCGGTTCTTCACAAAATAAACCTAATAAATTACCGACTTTCTTAAAAAAAGAAATAAAATCAATTGCAATACTTTTAGTTATAGAATTATTAAGCTTGGAATTAAATGTTCTCACTACATCAAATATTGTTGCATAAACATTAGGAGTGTTAATATCATGATTCATCGATAAAATTATTTTATCAAATTCTAAAATAAAAATATTTGACTTTTCACTAAAATCGTTTTTATTTTCATTAACAATCTTATTAGCAAAATCTAAAGCAGAATAGATTCTAATTAATCCTAATATTGATTGTTTTATTGTATTATAATTAAAATTCAGTGGTGAACGATAATGAACACTTAGTATAATAAACTTTAGTATCTCGGGGCTATAATCATTCATAAAATCTCTTGCTTTAATAATATTTCCTAAAGATTTTGACATCTTTTGATCATCAAATTTTATAAAATTGTTATGAATCCAATACTTAGAAAAGTTTTTTCCAAACCTACTTTGAGATTGAGCAATTTCGTTTTCATGATGTGGAAAAATCAAATCCATTCCTCCTCCATGAATATCTATTTCATCTCCAAGTAAGGAATAGGACATGACCGAACATTCTATATGCCATCCAGGTCTTCCAATTCCCCAAGGTGATTTCCATCCTGGCTCATCTGTTTTTGATGGCTTCCATAATATAAAATCCATTGGATTTTTTTTGTGAGGATTAATATTAACTCTATGACCACTTATCAATTCTTCTATATTTTTACCACTTAGTTGTCCATAATTAGAAAATTTATCAATTGAAAAAAACACACTTCCTTTGTTTTCATAAGCAACTTTTTTATTAATAAGATCAGTAATGAAAATAACTATATCATCTATATAATCTGTACACTTTGGATTAAAAGAAGCTTTGGGTATTTTTAATAAACTAAAATCTTTTTCAAATTCATTTATAAATTTTTTGGAAATTTCAATTGCTGATAGATTTTCATCTTTTGATTTTTTTATTATTTTGTCATCTATATCTGTATAATTATATACATAGGTTACAGAATATCCTAAGTATTCAAGCCAATTTCTAAGAACATTAAAAAAAATTAAGCCTCTAAAATTCCCTACATGAAGTAAATCATATACCGTGGGGCCACAAACATACATCTTAACAACCTTGGGAGATAAAGATTGGAATTTTTCCTTCTTTTTAGTAAAAGAGTTGTATAATACTAAGGAACTTGACATTATCTGTCGAAATTAAATAATTTATATTTAAATAATTTTAATAAAAGTAAAAAAAGTTAAATTTGCATAAATAAATTAATTGGAAGCGGGGACTTTTGTCCCCATTTTTTTTTTTAAAATAAAATTATGGATGCAAGTATATTAATAAAATCGTTCACGGATTTTGCAAAACAAAAAAATGTAGATAGGCCTACTATGATAAAAATTTTACAAGATGTATTTAAAGCAATGGTTAAAAAAAAATTTGGTCATGATGAAAATTTTGATGTAGTCATCAATGCAGATAAAGGAGATCTAGCTATTTGGAGATTTAGAAATATTGTTGATGATAATTCTGAAGATATATGGGACAATGACAAGATTTCATTATCTGAAGCAAAAAAAATTGAAAATGATTTCGAAATAGGTGAAGAAGTAGCTGAAGAAATAAAAATTGAAGATTTTGGAAGAAGAGCTGTAATCCTAGCGAAACAAACTTTAAATCAAAAAATAAGTGATTTAGAAAAAGAAATTGTAATTGGTAAATATGAAGATCTCGTTGGAGAAATCATTAATGGAGAAATTTATCAAATTTTAAGTAGGGAAGTATTGCTTGTTGATGCTGAAGGAAATGAGCTGTCTCTTCCCAAATCTGAACAAATTCCAAAAGATAGATACAGAAAAGGAGAAAACATCAGAGGTATTGTGTCATCTGTCGAAATGATAAGGGGTAACCCTAGAATAACAATATCAAGAAGTAGTCCAAAATATTTAGAAAAGCTTTTTGAAAACGAAGTACCAGAAATATTTGATGGATTAATTACTATTAAAAAAGTGGTGAGGGAACCTGGAGAAAGAGCGAAAGTATGCGTAGAATCTTATGATGATAGAATCGATCCAGTTGGAGCATGTGTAGGAATGAATGGATCTAGAATTCATTCTATAGTAAGAGAATTACAAAATGAAAATATTGATGTTATAAATTTTACTGATAATCTAGAACTGTATATTAATAGAGCATTAAGTCCTGCAAAAATCTCTTCTCTTCAAATAGATAAAGAAGATTCTAGAGTATCTGTATATCTTAAACCAGATCAAGTTTCACTAGCTATAGGTAAAGGAGGACAAAATATTAAATTAGCAAGTAAATTACTCGAATATGAAATAGATGTTTTTAGAGAGTTAGATAATCAGGAAGAAGAAGATGTTGATTTAGATGAATTTTCAGATGAAATTGATGGGTGGGTGATTGATGAACTTAAAAGAATTGGCTTAGATACTGCAAAAGCTGTTTTAAATCTAGAAAAATCGGATTTAATTAAAAGATCTGATTTAGAAGAAGAAACCATTGAAGAAGTTAGAAAAACTTTGCAAAAAGAATTTGAATAAATAATATGAATCAAAAGTTGAATTTACGTTTAGGACAAATATCTAGAAAATTAAATGTTGGTAGGAATACAATCATAGATTTTTTGCAAAAAAAAGGTTTCAATATAGATTCAAATCCTAATGCGAAAATTAGTCAAGAATTATTTGAAATATTAGAAAATGAATTTCAAAATTCTGCAGTAGAAAAAAAAGTTGCAGCAGATTTGAAAATTGGACTCAAAGAGGACTACAGTGAAGAAAAAAATAAAAAATTACTTTCATCAACAAATGAAACTCAAAAAAATGAAGATTCAAATCCTAAAGATGATATTAAAATAATTGATAAAATTGATTTGAATAAAAATAAAGAAAACACAAAAAAAGTTGCTTCATCAGATCAATCTAAGAAAAAAAGACGTCCAAGAAAGAGAATCTTTCAAGAAAAAGAAAAGAAAGGGATTGTTAAAGAGAAAAAAAAATTAAATGAACAAGATGAAAAAAATAAAATTATTAAAGAAAAAATTAAAAATACATTAGCAAGATTAAGTGCTAATAAAGATGAGGACGATAAAAGATCAAAATATAGAAAAGAAAAAAGGTCTCAGAGAGCAGAAGCTAAAGAAGAAGAGGAACTAGAAAAAGAAAAGTTATCAAAAGTTTTAAAAGTAACTGAATTTATTTCAGCAAATGATTTAGCAAAATTAATGGAAGTCCCTGTTAATGAAGTTATAGCAAAGTATATGGAAATAGGTATTGTAATTTCAATTAATCAAAGATTAGATGCTGAAACAATTAATATCATAGCGGAAGAATTTGGTTATCAAATTGAAATAGATACTTCAGAATCTGAAGAATTTGATTTAGAAGAAATAGCAGCTGATGATAAAGATCTTGTTGAAAGAGCTCCTATAGTAACAGTCATGGGACATGTTGACCATGGAAAAACTTCATTGTTGGATTATATAAGAAAATCTAATCAAACTAAAAAAGAATCTGGAGGAATCACTCAACATATTGGAGCATATGATGTAAAAACTATACAAGATAAAAAAATTGCTTTTTTGGATACACCAGGTCATGAAGCTTTTGGTTCAATGAGAGCTCGAGGAGCTAAATTAACTGATATAGTAATTATTGTTATAGCTGCTGATTCTGCTGTAATGCCTCAAACAAAAGAAGCTATAAATCATGCAAAATTAGCTGAAGTTCCAATTATTATTGCAGTAAATAAAATTGATACTCCAAATGCTAACCCAGACAAAATAAAAGAAGAATTATCTAAAGAAAATATACTTGTTGAAGATTGGGGTGGTAAATTTCAATGTCAAGAAGTTTCTGCTAAAACAGGGAAGGGAATTGAAGAATTATTAGAAAAAATTATAATAGAAGCCGAAATGCTGGAGTTAAAAACAAATGAAATAAAACCTGCGTCTGGAACAATCATTGAATCTTCTTTAGATAAAGGCAGAGGATATCTAACTACTTTAATGGTACAATCCGGAAAATTAGCAAAAAGTGATATTGTTATTTCTGGGCCTTATTTTGGAAAAGTTAAAGCGCTTTTTGACCATAATAATAGAAGTCAATCTGAAGTTCTTCCTTCAACACCAATTTTAATGCTGGGATTAAATGGAGCGCCTCAAGCTGGAGAAAAATTTAATGTTGTGAAATCTGAAAAAGAAGCCAGAGAAATTGCAATAAAAAGAGAAAAATTAATTAGAGAACAAAATATTAGAACTAAAAAACATATTACATTAGATGAAATAGGAAGAAGAATATCTGTTGGAAGTTTTAAAGAATTGAATATCGTCATAAAAGGAGATGTCGATGGGTCAATTGAAGCCTTAGCTGACTCCATGGAAAAACTATCAAATGAAGAAATTATAGTAAAAATTATTCATAGAGGTGTTGGAGAAATTAATGAGTCCGATGTTTTATTGGCATCAACAGCTGGAGGAATCATTGTAGGATTCCAAGTTAGACCATCACTTAATGCTAGAAAAATTGCGGAAAAAGAAGGAGTAGAAATAAAGTTATATTCAATTATATATGAAGCAATAGAAGAAATTAAAATGGCCTTAGAAGGATTGTTAGCTCCTTCAGTTGAAGAAATTGTAACTGGTTCAGTAGAAGTAAGAGAAATTTATAAAATTTCAAAAATTGGAACTATTGCTGGATGTTATGTAACCGATGGAAAAATAACTAGAAAAAATAATTTGAGATTAATAAGAGATGGAAAAATTATTTTCACTGGAAAAATTAAACAACTTAAAAGATTTAAAGATGATACTAATGAAGTTAAAACAGGATATGAATGTGGAGTGTCGTTAGAAGATTATAATGATATCAAAAAAGGAGATATAATTGAAACATATGAGATGAATGAAATAAAAAGAAAAATATAAATTTTATAATATTATGGCAAAAACTAAATACACAAAAAAAGAATTAAAAGAATTTGAAAAAATTATATTAAAAAAAATTGATAATTCCACTAAAGAATTAGAATATATTAAAGAATCATTATTAAGAAAAAATGTTTCTGGAACAGACTCTACTCAAGGAGCATTAAAAACTCTTGAAGATGGAGCCGATACTTTAGAAAAAGAAAGTTTAAGTCAGTTAGCGGGAAGACAACAAAAGTTTATAAATAATTTACAGAATGCTCTAATTAGAATAAATAATGGAACTTATGGCATTTGTAAACATACAGGCAAACTTATTAGTAAGGCCAGACTTAAAGCCGTTCCGCATGCAACATTATCAATTGAGGCTAAATTAAAAAAATAATAAGTTGAATGAATTAATAAATAAAATAGAATCCATCATATTTTGTTCGCCAGAACCTATATCTATAGATCAAATAATAAACTGTATTGAAGAGGAGCAAAATAAAAATGTTTCTAAAGAAAAAATTAAAATATTAGTTGAAAAACTAATTCAAAAATTTAGAAATGATAGTTTTTCTTTTGAAATAATTAAAATAGGAGGTGGATATCAATTCCTTTCCAAGTCAGAATATTCTAAAGTGACACAAATACTTTTAAAACAACATTCTAATAAAAGATTATCTATTTCAGCATTAGAAACTCTTTCAATTATAGCATACAAGCAGCCCATTATTAAGTCTAAAATTGAACAAATTAGAGGAGTAAATTGTGACTATACAATTAATAAACTATTAGAAAAAAATTTAATAGAAATTAAAGGAAAGTCAGAAAAAGTAGGCAGACCATTAATATATATCACTAGTCAATATTTTATAAATTATTTTGGAATAAATAACTTGAATGAATTACCTACAATAAAAGATTTTTCCAAGGAAGAAAACATGATAGGTGATGAAGCACAAGGAGAATAAATTAATCAGAATTAATAAATTTATTTCTAATTCAGGAATCTGTTCAAGAAGAGAAGCAGATAAGTTGATTTTAGCGGGAAGGGTCTATTTAAATAATGAAAAAATTAAAAAATTAGGCATAAAATTATCTAAAAATGACATAGTACAAGTTGATGGTAAAATAATTAAGGAGGAAAAAAAAGAATATTTGTTATTAAATAAACCAAAAGATTTTATAACCACAACAAAAGATACAAAAAAAAGAAAAATTGTTCAAGATTTAATAAAAGGAGCAACAAATAAAAGGCTATATCCTGTTGGAAGACTTGATAGGAATACAACGGGGTTACTTTTATTTACTAATGATGGTGAATTATCAAAAAAACTAACACATCCTAGTTTTAAAATTAAAAAAATTTATCAAGTAGAATTAAATAAATCATTAAAGGTTAAAGATCTAAATTCTATTAAAAATGGTATTTATCTGGAAGAAGAAAAGATAGAAGTTGATAATATTGTAATATTAGATAATACAAAAAAAAATATTGGAATTGAAATTCATATAGGAAAAAATAGAATTGTGAGAAGGATTTTTGAATATTTTAAGTATAATATAAAAAAGCTAGACAGAGTCATGATAGGTCCTCTTACAAAAAAAAATCTAAAAAGGGGAAAATGGAGATTTTTAAATAGTTTAGAAGTTAGATTATTAAAACAAATCTCATGAGACATAAAAATCTAAATAATTTATGAATTTATAATAGTCTATAATTATATTTGTCCCATGAGACAATATTTTTCATCTCCTAAAATTCATTATCACCACAAGAGATCTTTTTGTTTTTTTTATTATGAAGGTAAAAGAATAAGAATTTATAACGGAAAATGTATTGGACAGAATATTTATCCTAATAAAAAAAAAAATAAAAATGAGGTGGTAGAAGATCTAAATAGATTAAAGGAATCATTGTCACTTGCATTAAAAAATGAATGGATACCTAATAATCCATATAGTGTAACAAAAGAAGAAATTTCAACAGAACAAAACAACTCCATTACTTACGAAAGAAGTATTTTTCAAGAAAGAATCAACCTAAAAATTTATGAGGATTTAAACATAGGTTCTAAAATAGTTGCTAAAGAGATTGCTAATCTAATAATTCAAAAACAAAGCCTAGGACAAAAGTGTGTATTAGGATTAGCTACTGGATCATCCCCGATCGCAGTCTATAAAGAACTCATTAAGATGCATAACATTAAAGGTCTTAGTTTTGAAAACGTTATTACATTTAATTTAGATGAATACGTTCCAATGAATCCAAAATCGATTAATAGTTATCATTTTTTTATGCATGAACATCTATTCAATCACGTAAATATTAAAAAAGAAAATATCAACATTCCACAAGGGAATTTAAGAATTCATGATATACAATCTTATTGTATAAATTTCGAGAAAAAAATTGAGCAAAATGGGGGATTGGACTTACAATTATTAGGAATAGGAAGAACTGGTCACATAGGATTTAACGAACCGGGTGCTTTACAAACTTCAATAACTAGATTAACAAACATAGATTATCTAACAAAATTTGATGCATCAGAAGATTTTCAAGGCATTGCAAACGTCCCTTCAAAGGCTATTACAATGGGTGTCAATACCATAAAAAAAGCAAAAAAAATTATATTATTAGCTTGGGGAGAAGGAAAAAGATCAGTTATAAAAAAAGCTGTAGAAAATCCTCCCTCAGAAACTATTCCTGCTTCTTATTTACAAAATCATTCAAATACAACATTTATATTAGATAAAGAATCTGCTTCTACATTAAATAGAATAAGCTGCCCTTGGTTCTATACTGATATAACAACTTTTAAATCAAAAAGAGAAACATCCCATACTATAAATGAATGGAATGATTATAGTATTAAAAAAGCGGTAATATGGTTAAGTTTTAAATTAAATAAACCAATATTGTTTTTATCTAATGAAGATTATACAGAAAATGGAATGTCAAAAATTTTCGAAAAATATGAAAATGCTTATAATGCAAATATTAAAGTTTTTAACACGCTACAACATACTATTACTGGTTGGCCTGGGGGTAAACCAGGTGCAGACGAATCCAAAAGACCTGAAAGAGCCCATCCTTCGAAGAAAAGATGTTTAATTTTTTCTCCCCATCCTGATGATGATGTTATATCTATGGGGGGAACAATAGAGAGGTTAATTAAACAAGGACACGAGGTTGTTATTGCATATCAAACATCAGGAAATATTGCCGTTTATAATGACGATGTGTTACAACAGGTTGAAATAGCAAAAAGAATAATAAAAAATATTAAAAAGTTTTTTAGACCTAAAAACCTTATCCCTAAATCAAACAAACTATTTAATCAAATTATAAATGACGTTAAGCATAATAAAGAAACAGAAAGTGAAATTCTTCAAGAAATCAAAACGTCAATTAGACAAGCAGAAGCGATTCAATCATGCAAGTTTATTGGAATTGATCAAAAAAATATTTTCTTTCTTGATATGCCTTTTTACAGAACGGGAAAGTCAAAAAAAAATAACATTGGATTAAAAGACATTTCAATCATTACAAAAATTATTGATGAGGTTAAACCTCATCAAATTTTTGCAGCTGGAGATTTATCGGATCCACACGGAACGCATAGATTATGTTTAAATGCTATTTATCAATCAATTGAAAATTTGAAAAATAAATCATTTATGAAAAATTGTTACGTGTGGTTATATCGAGGGGCTTGGAAAGAATGGAAAATATATGACATAGATATGACCGTCCCCTTATCTTCTGATCAGATAATTCGGAAAAGAAAAGCCATATTTAAACATCAAAGTCAAAAAGATAGCCCTGTTTTTCCTGGAAATGATCAAAGAGAATTTTGGCAAAGGGCTGAAGAAAGAAATCAGCATACTGCAGAATTATATACAAAATTAGGATTTGCAAAATATAAAGCTATGGAAGCTTTCAACAGATATTCTTTTTAGGTGTGGTGCTGGGCGGACTCGAACCACCGACTCACGGATTTTCAGTCCGATGCTCTACCAGCTGAGCTACAGCACCATATAAAATCAAGCAAAACTATAGAAATATAAAATATGGGCAAAATAATTTAATTTTAAAATTGTATATTATAAAACAATGGAATTCTTAAATCAAATCATCTTTATAGTAATATTTTTATTTTTCTCCTACTTAATTGTAAATCGATGTAAAGTCATTAGAAGAAATATCCTATTAGGTAATAAAAAATATTCTTCCAATAGCAATAGAGATGAAAAGTTGAAAAATACACTTTTGTTAGCTTTCGGTCAAAAAAAAATGTTTAAAAAAATTATTCCAGCAATTTTGCATTTATTTATCTATCTAGGATTTGTTTTAATAAATATTGAAATACTAGAAATTATTATTGATGGAATACTAGGAACGCATAGAGTTTTTGCTCCATTATTGATTAGTTCTTATCATTTATTAATCTCCTTTTTTGAGTTTCTAGCTTTACTTGTAATATTTTCATGTATTATATTTTTAATTAGAAGAAATTTATTAAAAATAGAAAGGTTTAAAAAAATTGAACTCTTTGGGTGGCCTAATGTAGATGCAAATATTATTCTTATAGCTGAAATAATCTTAATGGTTGCAATATTAATAATGAATGCGGCTGATCTTTCATTACAAAATTTAAATTCAATTAATTATACAAAAACAGATTTGTTTATTTTTTCAAATTACTTAACTCCTTTTTTTAGCTCATATAATGAAACGCAATTGATTTTGATTGAAAGGACAGCATGGTGGACACATATTATTGGGATTTTTTCTTTTGCTCTTTACATTACTTACTCAAAGCATCTGCATATCTTCTTAGCGTTTCCTAATACTTACCATTCAAGCAATGAGCCTCTTGGGAAAATGAAAGAAATGCCGGAAATAACTTCTGAAATTCAATCTATTTTAGGAATTAAGCAAAATAATAATCTAAATGAAACAACTATAAATAAATTTGGGGCAAAAGACATTAATGATTTATCATGGAAAAATTTATTAGATGCTTATTCGTGTACAGAATGTGGTAGATGTACCGAAGAATGTCCAGCAAATATTACTGGTAAAAAACTTTCTCCAAGAAAAATAATGATGGACACTAGAGACAGAGCTGAAGAATTTGGCCAAATAATTGACAATAATAAAAAACCTGAAACAGACGAAAAAACACTTCTAGATTCATATATTTCTAGGGAAGAGATAAATGCTTGCACTAGTTGTAATGCTTGTACAGAAGCATGTCCTATTAATATAAATCCGCTAGAAATCATTCTTGAACTTAGAAGATATGTGGCGCTAGAAGAATCTAAAGCACCAAATGAATGGAACAGTATGTTTCAAAATATTGAAACAAATTTTTCACCTTGGAAATTTCCAATTGATGACCGATTTAAATGGAATAAAGAAAAGTTATGAATTCTAAAATAATAACCGTAAAAGACTTAATTGAATCAGGCAAAAATCCCGACATATTATTTTGGGTTGGATGTGCTGGATCATATGATGAAAGATATAAAAAGGTAACTAGAGCTTTTACTAAAATTTTGAATGATTTAAATATTAATTATGCTGTTCTAGGAAAAGAGGAAGGATGTACTGGTGATCCAGCTAGAAGAGCAGGTAACGAATATCTTTTTCAAATGCAAGCAATAAATAATATTGCTTTGTTAAACAAATACAATATCAATAAGATTGTTACTGCATGCCCTCACTGTTTTAATACTATTAAAAATGAATACCCTGCTTTAGGAGGCAATTATAAAGTTCAACATCATTCAGAATTTCTTGAAGAATTAATTGATCAAGGGCAAATAAAGATTGAAAAAGATGATGATAAAAAAATAACATATCATGATTCTTGTTATTTGGGAAGAGCAAATAACATTTATTCTGCTCCTAGAAAAATTATTGATTCATTAAGAAGTGAATTAGTTGAAATGAAAAGAAATAAAAAAAACGGTTTATGTTGTGGGGCCGGAGGAGCACAAATGTTTAAAGAAGCTGAGAAAGGAAAAAAATCTATCAATATAGAAAGAATTGAAGAAGCAATTAAAACTGGAGCAACCACAATAGCTTCAGCATGCCCATTCTGTTTAACCATGATGTCTGATGGAATAAAAGAAAAAAATCAAGAAAAGAATATAAAAACTAAGGACATCGTTGAAATATTACTTGAAAATATCAAATCAAAAAAGTAGATATAATTAAATAAAATCATTTTTGTTTAGTTTTATATTATGTTTATTCCATTCAATAAAATAGGAGATGATAGTAGATGTTGGGTATATCAGTTTGACAAAAAAATAAATTCTCCTGAAAAAAAATTTATAGAAAAGAAGATTCGATATTTTTGTGAAACTTGGACGTCACATAATGTTTCTATTAAATCATCTTTTATAATTGATTTAGATTATTATATACTTTTGTTTGCCGATGGAAAACAAACTAATATTAGCGGATGTGCTATAGATGAACAAAGGAAAATAATTGAGAAAATTAGTGAAGAATTAAAAATAAAAATCTCTGCCTATAATAGAATAGGAGTTTTTATAAATAATAAAGTGATATTTTTATCAAAAAAAGAAATCATTAATAGAATAAATAAATATGAAATGGATTCTAATTCTGAAATAATAAATATTACTATAAAAAATAAAAAAGAATATCAAAAAAAATGGATTAGAACAATAAAAGAGTCATGGATGAAAAATATCTTAACAAAAAAAACACCGTTATCAGAATGAAAAAATTTTTATCTGGTCTAATATTATTGATAATATTCCAAGCATGTGTTACATCAAAGTCAGCTTTAAAAAATTTTAATAATGCTGAATTTAATTCTGCGGCAGAAAAATATGAACAGATAGTTAAAACTAATGATCCAAAAACAAATTTTCTTCTTGCTGAGTCATACAGAAAATCAAATCAAATTAATAAATCAACTGAATATTATAAAAGCGCTATAAATAATGGTTATCAAGATGAAATTGCTAATTATTATCTCGCGCTTTCTCTCAAAGCAAATAATCAAATAGATGAAGCTGTATCGATAATAGCAAACTATATAAAAGATGGAAAAAATAAAAAATATATTGAATATGCTAAAAAAGAATTATTCAATTTGAAAGAAATAAAAAAATATCCCGATTCAAGTTATTATAAAATAAAAAATCTTCAAGCCATTAATAGTGAATTAACAGAATATTCTCCTGCATATTCAAATGGCAAATTATTTTTTGTTTCAAATAGAGATACTGAAAAAAAATATAAAGGTACCGGAACTCCATTTACAGATATTTATCAAATAAAAACAAAAGGGGCAATAGTAGATATCAATACTCTTGAAATTATGCCTAATAATATTAATGAAGAAGAAGTTAATGAAGGGTCAATCACCTTTTCTCAAGATGGAATGTATATGATTTATGCAAAAGGCAATAATGGAAAGAGTACAGGAAGAAATAATGTTGATTTATATTATTCTAGGTTTAGAAGTAATAAATGGCAAAATCCTAGATTATTAAATATAAATAATTCTAAAAGTTGGGATTCTACTCCCTTCCTTTCTAAGGATGGGAAAACTTTATATTTTTCTTCAAATCGACCAAACGGATTTGGTGGAACAGATATATATAAAGCTAATATTAACAAACGAGGCAGGTGGATAAATCTTCAAAATTTGGGACCTGATGTAAACACTCCAGGAAATGAAATGTATCCATATGTTTCAGATGATGGTAAATTATATTTTTCGTCTGATTATCATATTGGCTTTGGTGGATTAGATATTTTAATTGCTACTAGAATGGCAGGAAAAATTACTATAAAAAATCCAGGGAAACCATTGAATTCTGAAAGAGATGATTTTGGCATATATTTTTTTAATCAAACAAAAGGATTTTTTACATCCAATAGAATAGGAGGTCAAGGTGATGATGACATATATACTTTTGTAAATAATGACCCTGAATTAAAAATTGTTAATTACACTTTATCTGGAACCACATTAACACCAAAAAATGAAACCTCTTACACTACATTAGACAACAGTACTGTAAAGCTTACAGATAAAAATAACAATATAATCGAAGAAACTTTTACAAGTAATGACGGTCAATTTTCATTTACTGTATATCCAGAAGAAGAATATTATTTAATTGGAGAAAAAGAAAATTATTTTAATACAAGAGTAGAATTTACTACATTGGGCAAATCTGTTGATAAATCAAAATTGAAGGATTTTATTACCAATATAAATTTTGAAAAAAACCTTATTCTAGAAAAAATAGTTTTAAACAAATCAATAGTTCTAGAAAATATTTACTATGATCTAGATAAATCAAACATAAGAGAAGATGCGGCAATAGAACTTAACAAATTAATAAGGATATTAATAGATAATCCAGAAATTTCAATTGAATTAAGTTCACATACAGATGATAGGGCGACCGTCGAATATAATTTTAATTTATCTCAAAGAAGAGCTGAATCAGCAGTAAATTATATTATATCTAAAGGTATAAATAAAAATAGATTAGTTGCTAAAGGTTATGGAGAATCACAATTAATTATAAAAAATGCTGTGACTGAAGAAGAGCATCAGATAAATAGAAGAACAGAATTTAAAGTCATAAAATATGAATTAAAAGAAAATGAAAAAGATGAGGAAAGATTTTTTAACAACAATTAAATAAACCAAATGTCTAAAAGGTATTTAGAAAGAGGTGTATCGGCAAAAAAAGAAGATATACACAATGCTATAAAAAATGAAGATAAAGGATTATTCAATAATACTTTCTGTAAAATCATTCCTGACATATTATTGGGAGATTCTGATTACTGCAATATAATGCATAGTGACGGGGCAGGAACAAAATCAGCATTAGCCTATTTATATTGGAAAGAAACTGGAGATATAAGTGTATGGAAAGGAATTGCACAGGATTCATTAATAATGAATATAGATGATTTAATTTGTGTAGGTGCCTGTAATAACATAGTTATGTCTTCAACTATAGGAAGAAATAAACATATAATTCCTGGAGATGTGATTTCAGAAATAATTAAGGGGAACAATGAAGTAATAAATACCTTAAGTGATTATGATATAAATATTTTTTCCTCTGGAGGGGAAACTGCAGATGTTGGCGACATCGCCAAAACAATAATAATCGACAGCACTGTGTTTGCAAGAGAAAAAAGAAAAAACATTGTTCAATTTAATTTAGAAAATAACGATGTCATTATTGGATTATCATCGTCTGGAAAATCAGAATATGAGAAAGAATACAACAGTGGTATTGGAAGTAATGGATTAACATCAGCTCGACATGATATACTAAGTAAGATATACTCAAGAAAATATCCGGAGACATATAATGGAAAGACTCCTGAAGATTTGATTTATTGTGGCAAATACCTTTTAACTGACAAGTCTGAATTATGTGAAAATATTGGAAAAATGTTACTTTCCCCTACAAGAACATACTCTCCTATTATTAAAAAAGTACTAGATAAACATAGAGAAAAAATATCAGGACTTATTCATTGTACAGGTGGTGGACAAACTAAAGTATTAAATTTTTCAAATCACAAAAGAGTAGTGAAAAATAATTTATTTGAAATACCTGAAGTATTTAAAATCATTCATAATGAAACAAAAAGTTCTCTTAGAGAAATGTATCAAGTATTTAATATGGGTCACAGAATGGAAATTTATTGTAAAAAAGAAGTTTCTGAAGCTATAATAAAAACATCAAAAGAATTCAATGTAGATGCAAAAATTGTTGGCTTTGTTGAGGAATCTTCAAGAAATGAATTAGTAATTGAATCAAAGGAGGGTACAATTGAGTACTAAAAGTATCAACGCTTAAACAAATATGATACATAAACAATACAAAAGTAAACTGGTTCAAGATTTAAAAACCATTACAGGCGACAAATATATCCTTACAAGTGAATGGAGTAAACAACTTTATTGTAAAGGATGGCGATATGGTGAAGGTGAGGCGTTTGCAGTTGCTAAACCAGGAAAATTGCTCGAAATTTGGAAGATTCTTCAGATGTGTGTAGATGCGGATATTATTGTTATTATGCAAGCTGCTAACACAGGTTTAACTGGTGGATCTACTCCTAATGGTAACGATTATGATCGTCCTGTTTTGATTATAAGTACTACACGTATCGATGATATACAGATTATAAATGAAGGTAAACAAATTGTGGGGTTTTCAGGAAGTACATTGTTTGGCCTCGAAAACAAATTAGCTTCCTACGGAAGAGAACCGCATTCAGTTATTGGGTCTTCTTGTATCGGAGCTTCAATTATTGGTGGTATTTGTAATAACTCAGGGGGAGCATTAGTAAAAAGAGGACCAGCTTATACAGAGCTTTCGCTTTATGCACAAATTAATTCGCAAGGAGAGCTATTGTTGGTGAATGACTTAGGTATTGAGCTGGGGGATACACCTGAAGAGATTTTGACCAATTTACAAACTCAAAATTATACTAAAGATCAAATACAATTTCCTGACAAACTAGCATCTGATAACGAATATCAACAAAGAGTACGAGATGTAGATGCAAGTACTCCTGCGCGTTTTAATGCAGATGGACGACGCTTACATGGGGCCTCAGGTTGTGCTGGTAAAATTGGTGTTTTTGCAGTACGTTTAGATACTTATCCAACGCCAAAGCGTCATCAGGTATTTTATGTTGGAACCAATAGACCAAATGTGTTGGGTAAAATGCGTCGAGATATTTTAACTAAGTTTCAACATCTTCCAACCTCTGGTGAATATCTACATAGAGATTGTTACGATGCTACTAAAAAATATTGTAAGGATACCTTTGTAGTGATTGAAAAAATGGGTCCCAATTTTATTCCAAAGTTGTTTGAACTCAAACGTAAAGTAGACCTATTAGCTGGAAAGCTTAAATTCCTTCCTAATAAATTTTCAGATAGATTGATGCAGTTTTTAAGTAATTTTTGGCCTAATCACCTTCCTCATCGATTGGAACAATACCGAGATCAGTATGAGCATCACTGGATAATTGAAATGTCTGACGAGGGGATTGATGAAGCAAAAGCATACTTTGAGAAATTCTTTAAAGAAAATGAAGGAGACTTTTTTAAATGTACTAAAAAAGAGGGAGAAAAAGCACTGCTAAATCGATTTGTTGCCGCAGGCGCAATAGGTCGTTATCATGCCATCCATCAGAAAAAATTCGGAAAAATGATGTCCATGGACATTGCTTTTCCTCGTAATGAAAAAGAATGGTTCGAAAAATTACCTCCAGAAATTGATGGTTTATTAGAAGTTAAACTGTATTATGGTCACTTATTTTGCCATGTATTACATCAAAATTACATTGTTAAAAAAGGAGTAGATGCTAAAGCATTGAAGCAAAAATTATTAAAAACGTTTGATGATAGAGGTGCAGAATATCCTGCAGAGCATAATGTTGGTCATGAATATTTTGCCAAACCATCTTTGTTAAATTTTTATAAGAAAATAGATCCAACTAATGGTTTTAATCCTGGTATTGGACATACTAGTAAACGTAAATATTGGAAATAGAACTAAGTTTATCTAAATGGTTATTTGTATTGTTATAACATTTGAAGAATTTGTAAAAAAAACGATTTTATAGCCTAGAAATATAATCAATACATCTCAACCTACTTCAATTTTTGATTATTATAATCAAAAATTATATATTTGCATCTCAAAAACAAAATATGATAAAAATTACAGTTAAACAAACTGAGGATGTTAATAGAGCTTTAAAAAGATTTAAAAAAAAGTTTGATAAAGCTCAGATTCTAAAAGAATATAAGAACAAAGCTTTTTTTACCAAAGCATCAATTACCCGAAGAGAAGAAATATTAAAAGCTTCTTATAAACAAAGACTGCAATCAAAAGAATCATAATTTATTCAAATCAATTATTTTAGTAGTTCAAATGATAGAACTATATTTAAAATATTTGCAATTTGAAAAAAGATTCAGTTCTCATACTGTTTTAAATTATAAAATAGATTTATATCAATTTAAGAATTTTTTAGTTAGCAGCTATAACATACAAAATCTTGAATGTGCTAATCATAAAGTAATAAGAGCTTGGATTATTAACCTATCCTCTAAAAAATTAGCTGCTTCCAGCATTAACAGAAAAATAGCGTCTTTAAAATCTTTTTATAAATATCTGATAACTAGAGATAAAATAAAAGATAACCCGTTAAAAAAAATACCATCCTTAAAGAAGGAGAAAAAATTACCAAAATTTATAAAAGAAAGTGATATGAAAATGGTATTTGATAAATCAAAGTTTAAAAATAATATAAAGGAAATAAGAAATCTCTTGATTTTAGAACTCCTGTATGGAACTGGAATTAGATTATCAGAATTAATTAATTTAAAAATTAAAGATATTAATGCCAATAAAAATGAAATTAAAGTATTAGGAAAAAGAAATAAAGAACGTATTATTCCAATTAATAATAATATAAGGTTACAGTTAAATAAATATTTGAAATTACGAAAAGATCAAAATAATAGCTGTGAATATTTATTAATTACTTCAAAAGGTAAAAAATCTTATCCAATGTTAATATATAGAATAGTGAAAGAAAATCTATCTAATATCATTAATAGTGAAAAATATAATCCGCATTTATTAAGGCATACCTTTGCAACGCATTTAATAAACAAAGGAGCGAATATTAACGCAATAAAGGATCTTTTAGGACATTCTAGTCTGGCTGCAACTCAGATTTACACTCATAACTCAATTGAAAAGCTCAAAAAGACATTTCAAAAATCTCATCCAAAAGCTTAAAGATTAAATTCCTTTTTTATCAGATCTACATAATCTAATTTTTCCCAAGTAAATGATTCACATTGCACTCCGCCTACTTTAATTGTTTTGGAATTTCTACCCATATGACCATAAGCTGCTGATAATTCATATATAGGATTTCTTAATTTTAATCTTTCTTCAATAAATGCAGGCCTCAAATCAAAAAGCTTTTCTATTTTGTTTGATATTTCTAAATCATTTAATCCAATTTTGGAAGAATTATATGTATTACAGTATATTCCAATTGGGTTTGCAATTCCAATCGCATATGACAATTGAATTAAAATTTCTTCAGCAACTCCTGCAGCAACTAAATTTTTAGCTATATGTCTTGCGGCATATGCTGCTGATCTATCTACTTTAGAAGGATCTTTTCCAGAAAAAGCACCACCACCATGAGCTCCTTTTCCACCATAAGTATCTACAATAATTTTTCTGCCTGTCAATCCAGTGTCTCCATGGGGTCCACCAATTACAAATTTTCCAGTGGGATTAATATGATATAATATATCATTATTAAATAATTCTTTAATATCATAATTTGAATATT
The DNA here is from genome assembly GCA_964646945.1 of uncultured Marinoscillum sp. Classification (GTDB taxonomy): domain Bacteria; phylum Bacteroidota; class Bacteroidia; order Cytophagales; family MED-G16. The sequence goes on from CAZYIL010000006.1 coordinate 24,633, forward strand.
TATCTAATACTCTAGGAATTAAAAGAGTTTTTATATCATGTTTAATTTGTTTTAACATATTAGCATTTGAAGCAAAAGGATCGTGTTGAGTAGAAACAACAATACTATTAATAGCTTTTGGTTTATTGTTATCATCGTACTCTATTGTAATTTGAGATTTAGAATCTGGTCTTAAATAAGAAATATCTTTGTTTTCTCTTCTTAAAACAGATAACTCATACAATAAATCGTGAGCAAGTTCTAAAGATAAAGGCATATAATTTTGAGTTTCATTAGACGCATACCCGAACATTATACCTTGATCTCCAGCTCCTTGATTCTCTTTTTCTTTCCTTAAAACACCCTGCCTTATATCTGATGATTGTTGATGTATATGAGATTCAATTGTACAGTTATCTCCATTGAATTTATACTCATCTTTATTATAACCTATTTTTTTAATAACATTTCTAATAATTTTTTCTAATTCAATATCTGATTTAGAATTAATTTCTCCACTTACAACTACCAAATCTGTTGTTACCAATGTTTCACATGCAACTAAAGAATTTTTATCTCCCAAAAGATAAGCGTCCAAGATAGCATCGGAAATTTGATCAGCCATTTTATCAGGATGACCTTCAGATACTGATTCAGAAGTAAATAAATATGACATAAAACATAAAGTTTAATTAACCAAAATCATTAGGTTGAAAGCCTCTCATCTTAACTTGACCACCGTATCTTGGCAAACCGGTTGGTATTCTTAAGAATTCTAGATGATGAACAAATTTATAAAATATTTAAGGTTCTCAAAACTAATGAGTAAAATTTATTAGGGGAATCAACATGGATCCAATGACCAGAATTTTTTATTGTTTTCACATCCGAATTAGGAAAGTATAGTTTTATTAATTTCAGATCTGAATCAATAATATAATTAGAATTCTCCCCTCTAATAAATAAAGTTGGTATAGTAGAAGAAAAAATCTTAATATCCCAAGAATATAAATCATTAATCTTTTTAGAGATTAATTCAACGTTGGGTTTCCATTTATAGATCATTGATTTTTGTCTTTTTAAATTTTTTAACATAAAATTTCTTATCCCTAATTCAGGAATATAAGCAGACAAAAAATTATCAGCTTCTTTTCTGCTTTTTATATCTTTTAAAGGAATAGATAAAATAGCTTGAATGATATTATTAAATCTAGCGTTTATTGAATAATCTTTAGGTGCTATATCTAAAACTATTAGTTTATCAACAAATTGTGGATACTGTAAAGCAAAAAACATTGCAACTTTGCCCCCCATTGAATGACCTATAATTTTTACTGAAGATAATTTTTTACCAATTATAAATTCATAGATATCTTTTGATAAAGAATCATAACTAATTTTAGATGAATGAGGAGAATTGCCATGATTCCTTTGATCAATAAGAAAAACATGAAAAAAATTAGAAAGTTTTTTGCCATGAAAAATCCAGTTATCTGAACAACCAAAAAGACCATGCAATATAATTAAAGGTTCTCCAGAACCATATTCCCTATAAAATAAATTACTCATTATTTAATCTTAGAAAGATACATATTAATTGTGTTTTTCAACCCAAAATAAATAGCATCAGAAATTAATGCATGACCAATTGACACTTCGAATAAAAAAGGAATTTTTGATTTAAAAAATTTTAAATTATTCAAATTTAAATCATGTCCAGCATTTACATCCATATTTAATTTTTTAGCTTTTATTGATGCTTTTATATACTTTTTTATTGATTCCTGTTTGCTTTCTGAATATTTCAAAGAATAATCCCCAGTATATAATTCTATCCTATCAGCACCACATCTATAGGCTCCCTCAACTTGTTTAGGTTCTGGATCTATAAAAATCGATACTTTACAGCCTAATGACTTTATATACGAAATATTCCTTTCCAAAAAAGACTCATTATTTATTGTATTCCAACCTTGATCTGAAGTGATCACATCATGTGAATCAGGAACAAGAGTTACCTGTTCTGGTTTAATATCAGAAATAATTTTTAAAAACCTTTTGTTTGGATAACCTTCAATATTATAATTAGTTGTCACTAATTCAGAGATTTTATAAGTATCATTTAAGGTAATATGCCTTTCGTCAGGTCTAGGATGAACAGTAATTCCATGAACGCCAAATACTTCTAAATCCTTTACTACTTGAAATAAATCGGGAACATTCCCTCCTCTAGCATTCCTTAAAGTAGCAATTTTATTTACATTAACACTTAACCTTGTTTTCATTTAATTAAATTTGCAATAAAATTAAAAATTTGTTATGAGTCTTAAAGTTACAATTGATAAAGAAATAAAAAACGCTATGTTAAATAAAAATAAATTACGTCTAACTGCGCTAAGAGCCATTAAGTCTTCCATCCTTCTTGAAGAAAAAAATAAAAATGGAAAAAATCAACTAAACAAAGAAAAAGAAATGCAGCTATTAATGAAAAATATTAAACAAAGAAAAGAATCCATGGATTTATATCTTAAACAACAGAGAAGTGATTTAGCTAAAATAGAAAAAGAAGAAATTGATATTATTTCTGAGTTTTTACCTAAACAATTAAGCGAAGAAGAAATTATAAGAGAAATTGAAATAATTCTTGAAACTCATCAAGCAAATGATATTAAAGACATGGGTAAAATTATGGGTATAGTATCCAAAAAATTTGCCGGGAAAGCTGATAATAATGTAGTAGCTAAAATTGTAAAATCTAAATTAATTTAATTTGCATTTACTTGATGTGCTTATCATAATTATTCTCATTATCGGAGGGTATAAAGGATATAAAAAAGGCTTTTTTATTTCTTTGATAGGATTTTTTTCTCTATATATCAGTCTAATTATAGGTTTTAAATATTACTATGTGGCTGAATTCTTAATTAATCAAATATCCGGTGATTTTGAGAAAGAAACTTTGACTGTAGTTTCTATATTTCTAGTTTTTATTATTAGTTATTTGTTAATATATCAAATTGCAAAATTTATTAAATATATTTTAGACCTAACACTAATCGGTCTTTTAGATGACATTGGAGGTGCTTTTTTGGGTTCTTTAATTGTAGGTTTTATAATGAGTTTTTTATTCAATATTATAGATTGGTTAAATTTAGATATATTTTCAGATCAAATAAATAATTCCATTTTCTATCCATTGATTAAAGAAATTCAACCATTAATGACTAAATACTTATTTTTATTAATAGAATTATCACCAGATATATGGAAATTATTTGAAAATATAGAAGAAACAAAAGTTATTATTTGATATAAGAATGACAAAAATACACACTCAGAACTATCTAGATAAAGGAAAAGGAAAATGTATACTATTGATACATGGGCTTTTTGGTGCATTAAGTAACTGGGAAAAAGTTGTTAAACTATTATCAAAAAATTATAGAGTCATTGTCCCAAAATTACCAATCACAAAAGTTGCTCCCTCAAGTGCAACTATTGAAGGTCTAACAGAATTTATTACTAAATTCATCAAGAAAAAAAAACTAAAAAATATTTCCATTATTGGCAATTCGCTTGGGGGGCATCTTGCTTTAACATATGCAATAAAAAACCAAAATAATATTAAAAAATTAATACTAACTGGTAGCTCGGGTTTGTTTGAAAATTCATTCGGAGGTTCCTTTCCGAAACGTGGAGATTATAATTACATAAATGAAAGAGTTGATTATACATTTTATAATTCAAAAATTCTTTCAAAAAAATATATTAAGAATATTTATAATGTACTGAACAATAATGAAAAGTGTATTAATATAATAAAATTAGCAAAATCGGCACAAAGAAATAATATGTCAAATTTGTTAAAAAAGATTACAATTCCTACTTTACTGATTTGGGGACTTAATGACACTATAACACCACCATCAGTTGCCCATGAATTTAGTAGATTAATAAAAAATTCAGAAATTAAGTTTATAGATCAATGTTGTCACGCGCCTATGATGGAACATCCAGACTTATTTAATAAATATGTAATAAATTTCTTAAATAATTAATATTATGAATATTGCTATCCATGGAAAAAATTTAAATAAAGAAAAAAGATTAATACTCGAGAAAATAATAGATAATATTCAATCATACGATATTACTGTTTTTATTTCAAAAGAATTAAAAAATAATTTGATTAAACGAAAGTCTAGATTTAAAAATATTGACGTTTATAGTCCGACAAAATTAAAATTATGTAAGTGTATATTCAGCTATGGGGGTGATGGAACTTTATTAGAAACAGTTACTCATATTTATAACTTATCAATCCCCATTTTAGGAATCAATATTGGCAAATTAGGATTTTTATCTACATTTTCAATAAATGATATGGATAAAGCAATAACAATGTTGAAAAATAATAAACTCAATATTGATAAAAGAGCTCTTATTACAGTTGCAACTAAACCAAATATGTATCTTCCGTATAATTTCGCATTAAATGAATTTACAATAGTTAAAAAGGATTCTTCTTCAATGCTAACAATACACTGTTTTGTAAACAATGAATTGTTAAATACATACTGGGCTGATGGTTTAATTATAGCAACACCTACAGGATCAACTGGTTATTCTCTATCATGTGGCGGTCCAATTGTTTCCCCAGAAAATAAAAGTTTTATAATAACTCCAATTAGCCCTCATAATTTAAGTTTAAGACCATTAATAGTATCAAATAATTCCAAAATAAAATTGATAGTTGAAAGTAAAGGATATAATTTCTTAACTTCTCTTGATTCAAGATCTTACACGTGCAAAAACGGAACAGAAATAAATATAATTAGTGCTAAATTCAAAGTTTCTCTAACCAAAATGAAAGGCTATTCTTTTTTTAACACCCTTAGAAATAAATTGAATTGGGGTTATGATTTAAGAAATTGAAAAAATTTATACGATTTTAATTTTTTTACGTTTAAAAAGATTATGGGACAAGCACCTAAAAATATTCTTGTTTTATTCATTATCATATCGAGTTTTCAACAAAAAATTCATTCTCAATTTCTCGAACCAGGAATTAGCATAGGTTTAATGAGTTATTCAGGAGATTTACAAAGGGGTTATTCTATAAATTCGGCTTCTTTAGGCTTAGAATTATTCCAAAGATTAAATTTAAGTAAACATATATCAATTAAAGGTGGTCTTAAAAGGGGCAGTATAAAAGGAGAAGAAAAAATTTTAGACGCTCTTTCTTCAAATAGAAATTATTCCTTCAAAAGTAAAAGCACAGAATTTTCAGCAAAAGTTGAATATAACTTTCTTGATTATTTTGATGAAACTGGAGAAAAAATATTTACACCATATCTTTTTATTGGAGCAGGAGTAAATATGTTAAAAAATATTGAACAAAGAAATTTAAAAGTTTCAAATAAAAGCACATTAAATTTAATTATCCCCTTAGGAGTTGGATTTAAATATTTATACAAAAACAGGTTTACCATAGGATTAGAATTTGAAATGAAAAAAACACTAACTGATCAGATTGATTTTCTTGAAAATAATGATTCTCTTATTAAAAACTATCAGTATGGAAACCCAAAGAGTAATGATTATTACTACTTTACTGGATTTTCAATAAGTTACATATTATATAGCATTCCTTGTCCACAAAAATCAGCTCCATCAAATAATATTTATTAATATCAATGTATTGATATAAATTTAAGAACTTTATACCTATATATGAACTCCAAAAATATTAAAAACCCTAAACATATTGCTATTATTATGGATGGGAATGGAAGATGGGCAAGATCCAAAGGAAAGGAGAGAATTTACGGACATAATAATGCGTCAAAAGCAATTCGAGAAACCATTGAGGTCTGTGTTGAATTAAAAATCAAATATTTATCATTGTTTACATTTTCTACTGAAAATTGGAACAGACCAAAATTTGAAACAAACGCCCTAATAAAATTAATTCAGAATGTAATGAAAAAAGAATTAGATAATTTAATAAAACACAATATTCAATTAAAAATTATAGGGGATAAGTCTAAATTCTCTAAAAACACGAATTATGTTTTTAAAAGAGCAGCCAATAAAACAAAAAAAAACTCTGGTTTAAAATTAATTCTGGCAATAAACTATAGTGGAAAGTGGGACATAATTAATGCGTTAAAAAATACAATTAACAATGACATTTCTTTGAAGCAAATAGAAAACACTTTTAGAGAAAAGCTATCTACTAATAATATTCCGGATCCTGAATTAGTAATTCGTACTGGTGGAGAAAAAAGAATAAGTAATTTTTTTCTTTGGCAGATTGCCTATTCAGAATTTATTTTTTCAAATATATTTTGGCCTGATTTTAGAAAAAAAGATATAATTAGTGCTATTTTCGAGTTTAAAAAAAGAAAAAGAAGGTTTGGTGGTTTATAAAATGAGAAATAAAATTAGATTATATATTATCCTTTTGTTATTCAGTCCAACATCATTTATATATGGACAAATAAAATATAACTTGAATAATAATCAAGAAAATCAAATTGTTGTAAATTATTCCAATCCTAAAACATATGAAATAGCAAATATTGATGTTGAAGGTGCAAAATATTTAGATAAAATCGGTTCGATTATCTCATCCACAGATTTAGATTCATTTGTTGCTTTTTCATTTATTTTTGTTATAATATCTAAATCTAAATCGGCAACAAAAATTGTAGATGTTATTATTTCAGGAACTAGATTAGATATTTCTT
>CAZYIL010000007.1:0-29168 GCA_964646945.1 uncultured Marinoscillum sp.
GATTCTACAATTAATCTTTGTTATGCTTATGATGCCTGAAACTAAAGGAAAAAGTTTAGAAATGATGAAATTATGAATTATTTTCTTCCAAATATTTTTCTAAAAAACATCACAATTGGATCATAAAATCTATCAACCACTCTTTCTTTTAAAGGTATGATTCCATCATCAGTAATTTGAATTTCCTCGGGGCAAACATCTGTACAGCATCTTGTTATATTACACATTCCAGAACCATATTCATCTTTAATTTCAGGAATCCTATCAGCGGTATCCATGGGATGCATTTCAAGACTAGCGAGTCTTATCATAAATCTAGGACCAACAAACTTATCTTTTTTTGACTGGTCTCTAATAACATGACACACATTTTGACATAAATAACATTCTATACATTTTCTAAAATGCTGTACTCTATCCACATCTTTTTGCATCATTACAAAATCTTTATTTAAACTTTCTTTTGATGGAGAAAAAGGTTTTATTTTTTTGTTTTGCTCATAGTTCCATGAGACATCTGTCACTATATCTTTCATTACAGGAAAAGATTTTAAGGGGGTTATTGTAATTGTTTCTTCTTCTTTATATTCATTCATTCTAGTCATACATGCAAGTCTTGGCTTTCCATTGATTTCTACACTGCATGAACCACATTTTCCAGCTTTACAATTCCATCTGCAAGCAAGATCATTTGCTTGGTCGGCTTGAATCCTATGAATGGCATCAAGAACGACCATTCCTTCAGAAATATTACATTTGTAATTCACTAGTTCTCCAGAATTATTATCACCTCTATATATCTTAAAATTTCTTTCTTTCATCCTATTAACTACGATCTTTAGCAACTTCTTTTTCTAATGATTCAAGATCAGAATTTGCAATTCTTTCTAAATTGTTATCCATTTTTTCTCTTTCAATTTTTCTTGCTTCCATTTTATTATTTTCATTCTTCTTTATTATCACATTGTACTTCAACCAATTTTCATCTTCAGATGGAAAATCTTCTCTTGTATGGGCTCCTCTACTTTCTTCTCTTAATTTAGCTGCTCTTGCTACAGCTTCAGCGGATATTAATAAGTTACGTAAAGCCAATGCTTCATGCCATCCTGGATTAAATTGACTTGACCCAGGAGCTTTAACAGTTTCAAAATCTTTTTTAAGGTTTTCTATGTTGTTGATTCCATCATCAAGTTCCTTTTTGTTTCTTATAATACCAACGTTTGATTGCATATTTTTTTGTAATTCTTCATGAATTAAGTATGGATTAGATCCCTTTTCTCTATTTAGAATATTTGTTGCATTCCTTATTATATTCACTATATCTTCATTATGAACTTGAGGTGTTTTTGAAAGATTTTTTGTATAATTTGACGCAGTAATACCAGATATATTTCCAAAAACTAATAAATCAGAAAGAGAATTTCCTCCCAATCTATTTGCTCCATGCATTCCTGCTGCAGCTTCTCCACAAGCAAATAAACCTTTAATATTTGACATGCTTGTTTCAGCATCTACTTTAATGCCTCCCATAAAATAATGACAAGTTGGCCCAACTTCCATTGGTTTTTTAGTAATATCAAGTTCAGCAAGAATTTTAAATTGGTGGTACATTGATGGTAATTTCTTTTTAATGTCTTCAGAAGATCTTTGAGATGCTATATCAAGATATACTCCACCATGAGTTGATCCTCTTCCTTCTTTTACTTCAGTATTTATTGCTCTTGCTACCACATCTCTTGTAAGAAGTTCTGGTGGTCTTCTAGCATCTTTATCTCCAGCTAGCCATCTTCTTGTTTCTTCTTCATTATCAGCTGTTTCATTAGCGAATTTTTTAGGGATGTAGTCAAACATAAATCTCTTTCCTTCATTATTCTTTAATATTCCACCTTCTCCTCTTACAGCTTCGGTTACTAAAATACCTTTTACTGATGGTGGCCATACCATTCCAGTAGGATGAAATTGGTTAAATTCTATATCCATTAATTCAGCACCGGCTTCATATGCCATACCATATCCATCACCTGAATATTCCCAGCTATTAGATGTTATTTCCCATGCTTTTCCTGCACCTCCAGTTGCAAAAATTAATGACTTTGTCTCAAAAATTATAAACTCTCCTGTTTCTCTATACATACATACAATGCCTGAAACAGCTCCTGATAACTTATCTTTTAGTATATCTAGTGCCGTACACTCCATATAAATATCTATTCCTTGATGGATTCCATGATCTTGTAGAGTCCTTATCATTTCTAATCCTGTTCTATCTCCTACATGGGCTAATTTAGGATAGCGATGCCCACCGAAATTCCTTTGATTTATCAATCCTTGTTTGGTTCTATCAAATACCGCACCCCATTTTTCAAGTTCTCTAACTCTTTTTGGAGCCTCTTTAGCATGTATTTCAGCCATTCTTGCATCATTAAGCATTTTTCCGCCTCTCATAGTATCTCTAAAATGTATTTTCCAATCATCTCTATTATCTACATTTCCTAATGCAGCTGCCATCCCTCCCTCAGCCATTATTGTATGAGCTTTTCCTAATAATGATTTGCAAACTAAACCTACCTTCACATTTTCTTTTGAAGCTGATATTGCAGCAGATAAACCAGCTCCTCCTGCACCAATTATGATGACATCAAATTTTAATCTTTTTATATCTGAAATGTCTAACATAAAACTAAATTTCCCAAGTATTTAAATCTGTTATAACTCCCATTGAAACTAATCTAATATATACATCAGATAAACCAACCCAAATTAAACTTAACCAAGCGAATAATTGATGTCTTCTATTTAAGAATGTAACTATCTTCCAGCTCTTATGAGAGACTTTATCTGTGTAGAGACTGCATGAATAACAGTCTAAATTTCCGCCTACTAAATGTCTTATTGAATGACATCCAAATGTATAACATCCAAGTAAGATAGGATTAATGGTTAAAATTACTGTTCCAATACCTATTCCCAACCTTCCGTTATTAAAAAAAGCTAAAAAGGCATCATAACTAAGTATAAAGATGAATATAACTGCGAAATACATGGCGTATCTATGAATATTTTGAAAAATAAGTAAACCAGCCTCTCCCTCATATCTTTTACCTGAATTAAATGTTTTAATTCTATCATTTGTAAGATTAGAGATTTGTGAAGGAACTCCTGATATAGGCTGAACGGCACATGCAGGTGGATTTAGAGCAAATGCTTTATAATACGCCTTTCTATAATAGTAGCATGTAAACCTAAAAGAAAGAGGAAAGATTAGAATTAACCATGCAGGAGATTGTCCAGGAAGCCACCATAACCACTCAGGCCAAGATCCAAGCAAAGCATGATCCATCGGAGGGACTCCATCTTTTGAAGCATCAATATATATTGTAGGAGAATAAAATGGAGAGAGGTAACCCCCAAATCCTTCATTTCCAGCACTCCACCAAAAATATTCTCCTTGCCAAGCAGCCCAGGTAGAATAACTTATAAAACCTAATAAACCTAACAACACTAATAGGGGAGATACCCACCATTTTTCTGTTATCAGATCGTTAGTTAATATTTCAGATTTTGCTTTCAATAATCATTAAATTCTTATACAAATCTAAATCTCAATCTTTAGCTATCAAAAAAATTATTATTAATTCGGATTTCAACTGTTTATTTGGAATCATTCTAAGTTGTAATAATTCAATTCTAGTTTTTATAATTAATTATCAAAAATGTAGTTATTTTAAATAAAATGATTTTCATAAATGTTTTTATACTTTGTGTTAATTTTGTTTCATAAAATTATTTCATGCATTTAACAAGGCTTCTATTAATTTTTTTTATTTCAAATTTTTTCTATTTGGAAATTTATGCTACACATATTCGAGCTGGAGAAATTATTGCTAGACGAATTTCAAATACAAGTTTAACCTATGAATTTACAATAATAGGGTATACTGATACTGGATCTGATGTACAGTTTGGAGGTGGAAAGTTCAATTTTGGAGATGGTAATTTAATAGAGGTTCTAGAAGATAAAGCAATTTCAATGGAGAAGTTTAATCTTGAAAATCAAATTGCTTTGAATTTGTATAAAATCGTACATACATTTCAAGCTCCAGGAAGATATGTTGTTAGTTATTTTGAACAAAATAGAAATGATGGAATATTAAATATGTCTAATTCAGTAGACACACCCTTTTTTATTGAAACAGAATTACTTATTGATCCTTTTTTTGGTCTTAACAACACTCCAGTACTACTTATTCCTCCTATTGATAATGGAGCAGTTGCAATAAAGTATATTCACAATCCTGGAGCTTATGATCCAGATGGAGATAGTTTATCTTATGAATTAGTAATACCGAAGCAAGAAGATATTTTTGAAGTTGGTAATTACAGGTATCCTAATGCAACAGAGTTCTATGATAATTTTTCTCAGGGAAATGAAGATGCTAATGGCCCACCCACTTTCACATTGGATTCTTTGATTGGAGACTTGGTTTGGGATGCTCCTGGAAAGGAGGGAGAATATAATTTTGCTTTTAGAGTGGTTGAATGGAGAAAGGTAGCAGGTGAATGGTTTAAACTTGGTCATGTGACTAGAGATATGCAGGTAATTATTGAAGAAACTAATAATGAGAGACCAATAATTGAAAAGCTACCTCCTCTTTGTGTTGAAGTAGGCACCTTAATTAGAGATACAGTTGATGGTTCTGATCCTGATGGGGATAGAATTAAAATGGAGGCTTTTGGTGGACCGTTTGAATTTCTTTTATCTCCAGCAAAATATTTTCCTTATCCTCCTGATTTTACAAGCTCTCCTTCACAATTATTTTTTGAATGGCAAACAGAATGTTCTCATATTAGAAAAAGAGCTTATGAAGTAGAATTTAAAATTACTGATTTTCCGAATGTAGGACCTAAACTGGTAGATTTTAGTAATTGGAAAATAACTGTTGTTCCATCTGCACCAACAGGTTTGATAGCATCACTTCTTCCCGGAAGAAAAGCACAGCTTAATTGGGATCCATATTCTTGTGATAATGCTGAAAAAATAGAAATTTGGCGGAGAATAGGTAGTTATGAATTTGAGCCTGAAGATTGTGAATATGGTCTTCTAGGATATGAATTAATTGCTGAAAATTCATCTTTAGACACAGATTTTATTGATGACAATTTAGGTAAAGGTCTTGCTCCTGGGTCTAAATATTGTTATAGACTTATTGCTGAATTCCCATTGCCAGAAGGTGGTACAAGCTATGCTTCTGAAGAAGTATGTGTAATTTTGGAAGCAGATGCTCCTGTGATGACGAATGTAAGTGTTGAAAAAACGGAAATTATTGATGGTGAAATTATAATTGCATGGCATCCACCTTTAACTCTTGATGTTTTATTGTTTCCAAAACCTTATAAATATAAATTAAGGAGGTATGACGATTTCCAATCAATTAATGAGGAATTAGAATTTCAAATTCAGCAAGACACATTTTATATAGACAATGGATTAAATACTAAGGAAAAAGTTTACAATTATCAGGTAGAAGTTTTTGATAATAATGAAAATTCAATAGATTTTTCTGCTCAGACTTCTTTGGTAAGACTTGAGGCTCTTGGTAGACAAAAAAGTATAAACTTAACTTGGAAGTTTAAAGTTCCATGGACAAATGATTCAAGATTATATCCTATGCATTATATCTATAGAAACAATGTTGATCCTTTAAATGCTGATAGCTTAATATTAATTGATTCTACAAATGTTATAACAAATGGATTCAAATACTCAGATGATGGAGCTTTTAATGGAATCCCTCTTAGTGATTCGAAGATTTATTGCTATTACATCATTACATCTGGTACTTATGAGAATGATAAATTACCTAAAACAATTAATAATGATTATAAATTATTAAACAAATCACAAATAATTTGTTCTGAAACAAATGATTTGGTGCCTCCATGTCCTCCAATGTCTTTAGAATTAGATGATCAGTTTAATTGCACAAATTACTTAGTTGACAAGCCATGTGAGCTAAGTACATTTGAAAATAAATTTAATTGGACTAAATCAAATAATGATTGTGCTGATGATATAAAATCCTATAATATTTATTATTTATTTAATCCTGTGGATTCTAATTTGGATAGTATTCCGGATGATAAATTTGAATTAATTGCCAACACCAATGATCTGTTTTTTACTCACAAAAACTTAAGCTCTTTTAAAGGATGCTATTATGTAACTGCTTTGGATAGATCTAACAATGAAAGTGATCCAAGTGATATATTTTGTAGAGATAATTGTCCTTATTTTGAACTTCCTAACATATTTACTCCTAACGCTGACGGTAAAAACGATTTATTTACTCCATTTTATTCTGATGGCTCTATTGTAGGATTTGATTTTACAAAATGCCCTAGATTTGTTTCTAAAGTTTCTTTAAGGGTTGTTAATAGAGCAGGTGTTGAAGTTTTTTTGTATAATTCGGATGACAATGCTGAAAAAGGGACACTTATTAAATGGGATGGAAGAGATTTAAATGGAGATTTTCTTTCTAGTGGAGTTTATTATTATAATGCTACTATTACTTATGATGTATTAGACTTCCCTTTTTTATTTAAATTTCCTCCCTACAATAAAAATAATAAAACTGATGAAATTAAAGGATGGTTACAAATTCTAAAGTAGACAAGAGAGAAATAGTTTTCTTTGATGGTGTATGTAATTTATGTTGCAGTACAGTTAATATTATATTAAAATATGAAAATAATTCTCATTTATACTTTTCTTCTCTTCAGTCTAAGTTTGCGAAAAAATTTTTAAATTCTTATGGTATTATCTCTAATCAGCATGATTCTATAATTTATTATTCAAAAAATAATTTGTATTATAAATCTGATGCAATCTTTAAAATTTTGATGCATTCTAAATTCTACTTTAAGTTAATGTTAATCTTAAGAATCCTTCCAAAAATTTTTCTTGATTATTGTTACGATATAATTTCAAGAAATAGATATAAATGGTTTGGAAAGAAAACAGTTTGTTATATTCCAGAAAAAGATTTTTCTTATCGATTTCTTGATGCTTGAGAATTATATTTATTTTTGAAAATTAAATGTTCTTGTAATGAAAGTTTTATTATTTCCTGGTCAAGGTTCTCAATATGTTGGAATGGGTAGAGATCTTTATGAAAATGATAAAAAAGCAAAAGCTTTGTTCGATACTGCTAATGAAATACTTGGATTTAAAATTACGGACATTATGTTTAATGGTGATTTAGAAGATTTGAAACAAACAGAGATAACTCAGCCATCTATTTACATTCATTCTGTAATATTATTTATGATTTCAGATGTAAAAAACATTTCTGCTGTAGCAGGCCATTCATTAGGAGAGTTTTCTGCTCTTGCATCTACAGGTTCATTTTCATTTGAAGATGGTCTTAATTTAGTAGTAAAAAGAGCTAATTTAATGCAAAAAGCTTGTGAATTATCTGAATCTTCTATGGCTGCTATACTTGGAGTTAATGATGATTTAGTTGAAACTATCTGTAATCAATTTAATGATGTTGTTCCTGCAAATTATAATGCTCCAGGTCAGTTGGTAATATCTGGATCAAAAATTGGGGTCATTAGTGCCTGTGAAGAATTAAAGCGTAAGGGAGCAAAGATAATTATATTACCCGTAGGTGGGGGTTTTCATTCATCTTTTATGAGCCCTGCACAAAACAAATTGGCGGATGCTATTAATAAAACAAACTTTTATTCTCCTAAATGTCCTGTTTATCAAAATTATGATGCAAATTCTGATATTTCGATAGAAAAAATAAAAGAAAAATTAATTTTACAATTAACTTCTCCTGTTAAGTGGACTCAAACTATTCAAAACATGGTGTATGAAGGTATGTTAGAATTTGTTGAATGTGGTCCAGGAAGTGTATTGCAAGGATTGGCAAAAAAGATCAATAAGGAAATTATTATTTCTTCAATTTAAAATCATGAATTATGGAAAATAAAGGTATGTTAAAAGCAAATAGTTTAAAAGGTAAAACGATTGTTGTTACAGGAGGAGGATCTGGGTTGGGAAAATCAATGTCAGAATATTTTTTAAGTTTAGGAGCAAATATTGTAATTACAAGTAGAAGAGAAGAATTGCTTAAAAAGGTTGCTGAAGGTATGATGAAAAAATTTGGAGGCAAGGTTTTACCTTTATCTTGTGATGTCCGTGATCCAGAATTAGTTTCAAAAGTTTTAGATGATTCTTTTTCAAAATTTAATAAAATTGATTGTTTAATAAATAATGCTGCAGGCAATTTCATTAGTCCAACTGAGAGACTTTCAACTAGGGCATTTGATGCTGTAATAGATATTGTTTTGAAAGGTACAATTAATTTTTCGTTGATGTTGGGAAAAAAATGGATTGAGAAAAAAGATTCAGGAAATATATTGAATATTGTTACAACTTACGCGTGGACAGGTTCTGGTTATGTGGTTCCTTCTGCTTGTGCTAAAGCTGGAGTTTTAGCTCTCACCAAATCTTTAGCTGTAGAATGGGCAAAGTACAAAATAAGATCGAATGCAATTGCACCTGGACCATTTCCTACCAAAGGAGCTTGGGAAAGACTTTTGCCAGGTGATCTTAAAGATAAATTTGATCCTTCAAAAAAAGTACCTCTTAAAAGGGTAGGGGAGCATCATGAATTAGCTAATCTAGCTGCATATTTAGTTTCTGATTATTCTTCTTATATTAATGGTGAAGTAGTTACAATAGATGGAGGAGAATGGCTTAAAGGAGCAGGACAGTTTAATAATCTTGATAAGATTACTGATGAAATGTGGGATTTTTTTTCAATGATGAGAAAAAATAAATAAATGTCAAATTATAAAAGACATCTTGTTACTGCAGCATTAATATATGCTAATGGTCCTATCCATATAGGCCATTTGGCTGGTTGTTATATACCTTCTGATATTTATGTAAGATTTCTAAGATCCAAAGGAGAAGATGTTCTTTTTGTTAGTGGGACTGATGAACATGGAGTTCCTATTACCTTAAAAGCTAGAGAAGATAAAGTTTCTCCTAAAAAAATTATTGATAGATATTATAAACAAATAAGTAAATCATTTATTGATTTTGGAATAAGTTTTGATGTTTATTCTAGGACTTCAAAAGAAATTCATCATAAGACTAGTTCAGAATTTTTCCTTAAACTTTATAATAATAAAACTTTTGATGAAAAAAAATCTTCACAATATTTTGATCAGAAAGAAAATCAATTTCTTTCTGATAGATACATCTCAGGACAATGTCCGTCTTGTAGTTATGAAGCTGCATTTGGAGATCAATGTGAAAAATGTGGTAAGACTTTAAGTCCTAAAGATTTAATAAATCCAAAGTCATTATTGTCAGGGAAAAAACCTGTACTAAAAAATACAATTAATTGGTATTTACCAATGGATCAATTACAAAAAAGCATTGAAAAATACATATTGGATCACCCTAATTGGAAGCATAATGTTTTGGGTCAATGTAAATCATGGTTAAAAGAGGGGTTAAAACCAAGGGCTATGACTAGAGATTTAGATTGGGGAGTTAAAGTCCCATTGAAAAATGCAAAAGGGAAAGTATTATATGTATGGTTTGATGCACCAATTGGATATATTTCTGCAACTAAGGAGTTGGTTCCTAACCAATGGGAAAAATATTGGAAAGATAGTCAAACAAAGATGATACATTTTATTGGTAAAGATAATATAGTATTTCATTGTATAATTTTCCCGATGATGTTAATGGAACATGGAGATTATATCCTTCCTTCTAACGTTCCAGCCAATGAATTCATGAATTTAGAAGGCGAAAAGATTTCTACTTCAAGAAATTGGGCTGTATGGTTACATGAATATTTAGAAGAGTTTCCTAATCAACAGGATGTGTTACGATATGTGTTAATATCTAATGCCCCTGAATCAAAAGACAGTGATTTTACTTGGAAAGATTTTCAATCAAAAAATAATAACGAACTTGTTTCAATTTATGGAAATTATGTTAACAGAGTTATTGTTTTATGTCATAAATTTTTTGATGGGAAAATACCTATAAAAGGAAACCTTCATACTGAAGATAATAATGTTTTGGATAGGGTGATAGAATTAAGAAAAAAAATAGAAAATAGTATTGAAAATTTTAAATTTAGAGAATCTCTAGCTCATTTGATGGATATTGCTCGAGTCGGTAATAAATACCTAACTGATACAGAACCATGGAAAATTATAGTGGAAGATAAAAAAAGAGTTTCTACTATTTTATATGTTTCAATCCAGATAGTATCTAATATTGCAATATTTTCTGAACCATTTCTTCCTTTTACTTCTAAAAAAATTTTTAAAATATTAAATCAAAAAACAAAATTATGGGAGGAAAGTGATAAAGATATAATTCAATCTGGCCACAAGATTAATAAATCTGATCATTTATTTACTATAATTGAAGATGATTTAATTGAGAATCAAATTAATAAATTAAAATTAAAAAAAAATCCTAAAATTATGGAAAAGAAAAACACCATTGCATTTTAAGAATTTTCTAAAATTGCTTTACGGGGTGGAACTATTAATGTAGCAGAATCTATTTTAAAAATAAAAAAACTTTTAAAATTATTAGTTGATACGGGTTTAGATAAAAGGATAATATTAAGTGGAATAGCTAAGCATTATAGTCCAGAAAATTTATTGAATAAACAAGTTATGGTATTAATAAATCTTAAATCAAGAAAAATGATGGGAATTGAGAGTGAAGGAATGCTTTTGTTAGCCGAAGATCCTGATGGTTCTCTAAAATTGATGCAGCCAGATAACAATACGTTAAATGGTTCTGTTGTGTGTTGATTTTATAAATTAATTGTATTTATTCATACATCTTTCAATACCTTCAAAACAAAAAGATTCTATGATTTTGATAGATTCACCAATCTTTTCTTCGATTTTCTTTAATTCAGCTTCTGAAAAATTTTCAAGCACATAATGGGACTTTTTTCCAGTCTTGTACTCATTTCCAATTCCAAATCTTAATCTTGGGTATTCATTAGATGATAATGAATCATTAATGCTTTTCAGTCCATTATGACCTCCATCTGATCCTTTTTTTCTTATTCTATTTTTACCATAAGGAAGAGAAATATCATCAAGCACGACAAGTATGTTTTTCTTATTAATCTTTAATTTCTCTACCCAATATTTCACAGCTTTTCCACTCAAATTCATATATGTAGTCGGTTTTATCAAATAAATTTTTCTTCCTTTAATTTGAATAAAAGAATTTTTTACATATTTATCACTTAAAAATTTTTTTTTAAATTTTTTTGCTAGAAAATCTAAAACAAGAAATCCGATATTATGTCTAGTCAGTTCGTATTCTTGACCACAATTACCTAATCCAATGATTAAAAATTTCATGAGGTAAATTATTCCAATTAAAATAAGTATAAACTATTTATTTATACTTAATTATTATTTTTTTTCACCTTTTCCTCCTTCTTTCTTTTCATCAGTTTTACTGTCGTCTTGTTTTTGATCTGTTCCTTCTGCTCCTTCTGCTCCTTCTGTTCCTTCTTTTCCTTTTTCTGTTCCTTCTTTTCCTTCTACTCCTTCTGCTCCTTCCTCGCCTTCTTCATCCTCAACTTCTTCTTCAACTTCTTCTAATGTAACTCTTGGGATGTTAACAGATACTATACTAACAAGAGGACTATTAAGAATATCATATTCTTCTTCTTCAAGATCTCCTACTTTAATACTTTTACCTAATTCTAGCTCGCTAACATCAATTTCTATAAATTCTGGCATATGTTTTGGTAGTGATTGTACCATTAACTTTCTAAGTCTAGGAAGTATTTTACCTCCCTGTTTAACACCAGGAGAGCTTCCAGTAAATGAAACAGGAATTTCCATTTTAATTTTTTTATCATCAATCAATTCTAAAAAATCAGCATGCAATATAATATCACTTACTGGATGAAATTGAACTTCTTGCAAAATGGCCTTAATTTTTTTTCCTTCGATATTTAAATCAATAAAATTTGCTCCTGGAGAGTAAATTAACTCTCTGAAAAGAATCATTGGTGAATAAAAATGAATTTGTTCTTCTCCACCGTATACTACACAAGGAACATTTCCATCGTTTCTTAAATTTCTCGATTCACTTTTTCCGAGATTTGCTCTTTTATACCCTATAATCTCAATTGTTTTCATAATTAATTTGTTTATCTATTTATAAATAATGAACTAGTTGATTCATTGTCATGAATCTTTCGAATTGCTTTGGCAAATAAACCTGCTACTGACAAAACTTTAATTTTTTTGTTTTTAAACTTTAAAGGAATTGAATCTGTTACCATTAATTCTTTTAAAGATGATGAATTAATGTTTTCTTTAGCATTTCCGCTCAGAATAGGATGGGTGATAATTGCTCTAACTGATTTAGCTCCCTTTTCTATAATAAGATTTGATGCTTTAGAGATGGTTCCTCCAGTATCAATTAAATCATCTACAAGAACAACATCTTTTCCTTCTACATCTCCAATTACTTGCATAGTCTTAATTTTGTTGACTTTAGTCCTATGTTTATCGCAAATAACAAAATCTACATTAAAATATTTTGCGTAGCTTCTTACTCTTTCTGTTCCCCCAGCATCTGGAGAAGCAAAAATTAAATTTTTTGTTTTCAATTTTTTGAGATAGGGAACAAAAACACTACTTCCATGCAAATGGTCAAGAGGGATATCAAAAAACCCTTGTATTTGACCGGCATGAAGATCACATGAAATGACCCTAGTAGCTCCTGCTGAAGTAATTAGGTTTGCAATTAGCTTAGAAGATATTGCAATCCTAGGCTTATCTTTTCTATCTTGTCTTGCATATCCATAATAAGGTATCAAAACATTGATTCGTTTTGCACTAGCTCTTTTGGCAGCGTCAATCATTAAAAATAATTCCATTAGGCTATCAGAAGAATCTACTGTTGATTGTATTATATAGACATCGCATCCTCTAACTGTCTCAGTATATCTAAAATACAATTCTCCATCACTGAATTTACCGGAAGATACCTTACCTAAACGTTTACCAAATTTAGATGCAATATTTTCTGCAAGTTGTAATGAACCTGTGCCTGAAAAAATTTTTACTGAACTCATAATTTATATTTTGTTGGCCTACTAGGGCTCGAACCTAGACTCTTCTGGACCAAAACCAGACGTGTTACCAGTTACACCATAGGCCAGTACCCTGTTTCGGCTACAAAAGTAGATTTATTTTTTTAATTAATAAAGACTAGATTGAAATTAATAATCTATATTTATCTATCATAAATTTTCAAACCATTCTCTTGCGTTAATAAATGCTTTAATCCAAGGTGTTATTTTATGCTTTTTTCTGTTTTTTCCATAATAAGGCCAATTCCATGGAAATATTGATCTTTCAAGGTGAGGCATCATAGATAAATGTCTTCCATCTTTTGAATATAAAATAGCTGCATTTTGATCAGAACCATTAGGATTAGCAGGATAATCTTTATAATGAAATTTTCCTGCAATTTTATAATTATAATCTTTGTTTTTTAAGTCAAATCTTCCTTCTCCATGAGCTGACCATACTCCTAGGGTAGTGTCTGATAAATTTTTTAGCATTATAGAAGAATTTTTTAAAATTTTGATAGCAGAAAATGTACACTCAAATTTTTTTGAACTATTTATCTTCATTTTTGGATGGTCCTTATTAAGATCAGGATAAATTAGTCCTAACTCCATCATCAATTGACAACCATTGCAAACGCCAAGACTCAATGTATCAGATCTTTTATAAAAGTTTTTTAATACCTTGTTTGCAATTTTATTAAATTTAAATATTCCAGCCCATCCTTTTGCTGATCCAAGAACATCAGAATTGGAAAATCCTCCAGGAAATACTATCATATTTATATCTTCTAGTTTTTCTTTACCATTTACAATATCAGTCATATGAACATCTTTAACTTCAAATCCTGCAATATGAAGCATATAAGCCATTTCTCTTTCACTATTGATCCCTTTTTCTCTTATTACAGCGGCTTTTATAATTTTTTTATAATTTTTTGTGTTAGAATACAATTTTAAGTCAGAAATTTTTCCAGAAAATCCTTTTGGAAAAATATATTTTAGGGGCTGATTTTTATAATTTTTAAATCTTTGTATGCTATATTTTTTCTTTGTTTGAAAATTGTCTAAAAGATGAGATGTTTTAAACCATACATCTCTAAAATGATCTATATCTAACTTAGCATTTACATCTTTGTGTTTGATTAACAATGACCTTTCAGGTATAGGTTTACCAAGTTTTATAACATTTATGTTAGAATCTATTAAATTTTTTGATGTAGTTTTATCTACCTGTATTATAATTCCTGGTGATTCATTGAATAATATTGTTAGTAGATCCTTTTCTTTAAATTCTTTAAAATCTAATTCCATTCCATAATCAATGTTGGAAAAATTCATTTCTAATAAAGTTGTGATTAACCCTCCTGCAGAAATATCGTGACCTGACAGAATTTTGTTTTCTTTTATTAATTTTTGAATTGTATAAAATACATTTTTTATATCATTACTGTTTAATATATCTGGTAAAACCCCACCAATTTTTCCTAATGTTTGATAAAAAGCACTCCCTCCAAGAGCTAAATTATTTGAAGTTCCTATATATAAAATATCCGAATCAACAACTTTTTTTAGGTTTGGGCTTACTACATTGTTTACTTCAGCTACTTCTCCAACAGCTGATATGATTACAGTTCCTGGTGACTGAACTGATGCATTATTTGGATATTTTTGCGTCATTGATAAAGAATCTTTTCCTGTTGGAATATTTATTCCAAGAGATATTGCAAAATCACTAATTGATTTTACTGCATGAAATAATCTAGTATTTTCTCCATTATTTTTTGTTGGCCACATCCAGTTAGCACTCAAGGATATGCCTTCCAAATTTTTAGATAAAGGTGCCCATAGGATGTTAGTTAAAGATTTAAGCAAAGCAATTTTAGCTCCAATCTTTTCATCTATTAATGAAACAATTGGTGCATGCCCTAAACTTGTAGCAATACCTTTTTGTGAACAAAAATCCAGTGCCATAACAGAAACATTATTTAGAGGAAGTTGAATTTCTCCAACAGATTGTTGTTTTGCGACTTTTCCGGTAACACATCTGTCCACTTTATTTGTTAGCCAGTCTTTACAAGCAACTGATTCAAGAGATAATACGTTTTCTAAATATTTTATAATATTGGATTGATAATACGTAGGTTGTTCAAAATTCTTTTTTACAGATATATCTTTAATAATTGTTTTTGGAGATGATCCAAAAAAGTCATCAATTGATAGATCAATAGCTTTTTGTTCATTTTTTCCTTTGAAAACAAGCTTTTTATCTTGGGTAGCTTCTCCCACAAGATATAATGGAGATCTTTCTCTTAATGCAACATCTACTATCTTATTGTAATCTTTTCTTTTAATAATTAAACCCATTCTTTCTTGAGATTCATTTCCTATAATTTCTTTTTCGGAAAGGGTTGAGTCTCCGGTGGGTAGTTTTTCTATGTTGATGAAACCTCCAGATTCTTCTAAAAGTTCAGACAAACAATTTAAGTGCCCTCCAGCGCCATGATCATGAATAGAAAGAATGGGATTAATATTTTCTTCCCCTAAAGCTCTAATCACGTTAAATACTCTTTTTTGCATTTCGGGGTTTGCCCTTTGAACCGCGTTTAATTCAATGTTGTTTCCATATTCTCCTGTTGCAACAGAAGAAACAGAACTTCCACCCATTCCTATTCTATAATTATCTCCTCCAAGCACTATGATATAATCTCCCTTCTTGATTTTCTTTTTAATACTATTTTTTATATTTCCAAAGCCTATTCCGCCTGCAAGCATTATAACTTTGTCATATCCATGAGATATCCCATTTTCTTCATGTTCAAACGTTAGCAGACTTCCACAAATTAATGGTTGTCCAAATTTGTTTCCGTAATCACTTGCTCCATTTGAAGCTTTAATCAATATGTCTAATGGGCTCTGGTAAAGCCATTTTCTTTCTTTGATATTTTTTTCCCAAACTTTTGATTTTGTTAATCTAGGGTAGGAGGTCATATATACTGCAGTTCCGGCTAGAGGAAAACTTGCTTGTCCTCCTGCCATCCTATCTCTAATTTCACCTCCTGATCCTGTGGCAGCTCCACTAAATGGTTCAACTGTAGTCGGAAAATTATGAGTTTCTGCTTTAAGAGAAATAACAGAATTAATTTTTGAGGTAGTATAATAATCAGCTTTTTCCTTATTTTTTGTAGTAAATAATTCAATTTCTGGTCCGTGTATGAAGGCGACGTTGTCCTTATACGCAGATACAATATTTCCACCATTTTTAATAGAAGTTTTTTTAATCATTTTAAATAGTGATGTGTCCATTTCTTTATTGTCAATGATAAATTTCCCGTTAAAAATTTTGTGTCTACAGTGTTCAGAATTGACCTGAGAAAAACCAAATACTTCACTATCGGTAAGTTTTCTGTTAAGTTTAGAGCTAACTTCTTCTAAGTACTTCATTTCCTCATTATTTAATGCTAAACCCTCTTTTTTATTATATTCTTCAATATGATTAATTTCTATAATTTTTTCAGGATCCTTATAGATATAGAATATTTTTTGGTTTGGATCTTTGTAATCTTGTTGTAACATCGGATCGACGGAGGTCTTATTACTCTTTTTGGTCAATCTTTCAATCCTTGTAATAGAATTAATTCCAATGTTTTGAGTTATTTCAACAGCATTAGTGCTCCATGGTGTTATCATCTCTTTTCTTGGCCCTATAAAGTTACCATTTAATAATTCAGAATTGATAAAATCCACATTTCCAAAAAGCCATTGTAGTTTTTTAATCTCAGAATTATTGATGCTGCGATTATGCTCGACAACGAAATAATTTTCTTGGGATTTTCTAAAAAATGAAATCATTTTTGCATCTAAAAAACAAAAATAATTTTTTTTATTTCATATCCATATGATTGTCAATATTTTTCATCGGTTAGTCCGTTTTTATTATTTTTTATATTTCTTATATTTGTCAGAACTTTAGAAACGAATAATACTCAAATAGTTTCCCTTTATGACGGTAAAACAAAAAATAATAAATAAATCCGACAATCTTTTTAGGACTTATGGGCTAAGAGGAGTGACGATGGATAACATATCTTCTGAGCTTGGAATGTCAAAAAAAACGATATATAAATATTTCCATGATAAAGAAAGTATAGCTACAGAGTCAATCAATTTTTATTTTTCAGGATTACTATCTGAAATTAATAGGTTAAATAAAACTTGTAAAAATTCCATTGAGTATTCTATTAAACTTTCTCGATTTTTCAGATCTACTATCAATGACATTAATCCTTTGTATGTTAAAGATGTCAAGAAATATTATCCTACTTTAGATAATATTATCAATGAGTATAAAAATAAGATATTTATAAAAGGTCTTTCAGATAATATTTTAAGAGGAAAAAAAGAAGGATACATAAGAGATGAGGTAGATGAAATTATCCTTTCAAAGCTTAGAATTGAAGAGATGGAAATAGCTTTTGACCAGGATTTATTTCCATTTCAGGAATATGATTTTAGAAAAGTACAACTACAGTTTTTTGATCATTTTATGAGAGGAATACTTACGCAAAAAGGTTTAGAAGTCTACAATAAATTATTTAATGAATAGTAAATAGATGCATTATAATCCTATAAAACATATTTTCTTTTTTTTAGTCATACTGCTTGTGGTAGTTTTCTCTTCTTCTATGTATGCTCAAACTTGGGTACAGCGTGGTTTTGATATTGACGGAGAAGCATCAGATGATCTTAGCGGCACTTCTGTTTCCCTTTCTAGCAATGGAAGCATTCTTGCTATTGGAGCTGAAGGAAATGGAACTTTTACAGGGCACGTTAGAGTATACCACTGGAATGGTTTAGCATGGGTACAACGCGGCTCTGATATAGATGGAGAGGCATTTGATGATCTTAGCGGCACTTCTGTTTCCCTTTCTAGTGATGGAAGCATTCTTGCTATTGGAGCTGATCAAAATGATGGAAATGGAAATAAAGCAGGACACGTCAGGGTTTTTAATTTCAATAATAATCAACGAGAAGTTTCTTTAACATTAGATAAATCCATCATACCGGAATCAGGAGGAGTGTCCATTCTCAGAGCATCACTTGATCAAACATCAGCTACTGATGTAACGGTAACTTTGTCGGCAGCTGGTACAGCATCAGGATCTGGGATAGATTATATACTAATCTCCCCAATAACTATTCCTAACGGTCAGTTATCAGCAACAACAAATCTAAAAGCAATAGAAGATTTAATGGATGAAAGTACAGAAACAGTTATAATTGACATTGCATCAGTAACAAATGCTATTGAGAAGAATGGATTTCAACAGGTTACAGTAAACATTATTGATAATGACGATTCTCCCATAACATTATTACTATCAGTTGATAAAGATACGATTAGTGAAAGGAGAGAAACTGCTACCGTTACAGCTAGTTTAAATCATGTTTCTGATCAGGATTATAATGTAAGATTATATTTTTCAGATACTTTATCATCTAGTGCAGCTAAAGGTGGAGGGGTAGATTATAACAAAGATTCCACAACGATTACAATACCCGCTGGTTCTATTTCTGGTAACTTTAGAATTACATCTGTCACAGACTCTGTTGATGATAACAGTGAGTTAATAACTCTTAATATTAATAATTATGTAAATTGGTCAAATTCTCAACCGGATGATCCTGGTTCTTTACAAAATTTTGCACATATGTATATTAATCCCAATGGACCGTGGGGGGATCAGGTTGATGGGTTTTCTGCTAAACATATTCTTGAATATGATAGTTTACTAACCTCTTTACCAAACTATCAATATCTAGGACAATATTCTGGTCATAGTTATTTTGTATCTCTGGCTTCATCTTCATGGAGTGATGCAAAAACAACTGCTCAAATTAATGGTGGAAATCTTGCTATCATTAAATCATACCAAGAAAATAAATTACTTGATACGATGACCACAAATTTACTTGGTAACAGTGCTACTCCTGTGTGGATAGGGTTATATCAGGAAGTGCCAGACCCAAATTATTCAGAGCCTTCAGGAGGCTGGAAATGGATAGATGGAAGTTATTTAGAAAATCCGAGACAAGCATCAATTAGAATATATGATCTTGAATTTGATAATGATAATGATGGTGTTCAGGATCAATTTGATGTGGATGACGATAATGATGGTATCCTAGATGAATTTGAGTTTACATTAGATGACGATAGCGATGGAATACCCAATCATTTTGATTTAGATGAAGATGGAGATGGTTGTTTTGATGTTTTGGAAGCTGGATTTACTGATGGAGATGGGGATGGAATATTAGGTGATTCGCCTGTAACTGTTGATAGTATAGGTCAGGTGACAAGTGGTGTAGATGGGTATACGGAGCCCGTTGATGAAGATTTTAATCTAGTATATGATTACAAAGAAAAAGGCTCATCTGTTGCTATAAATAAAGAACCTTTACATATCATGGTCGTGGAAGCAAAAGATAGTATAGTGAATATAGGAACTATTTCTGATGGAAATGCTTTTCATTTATGGCAGGTAAGTAAGGATACTGGAAAAACTTGGGAGCTTTTAGCTAGTCAAAAACCAACCTTGTATGTGAAAAACGCTCATTTAGACTATAATGGAAGAATTTTTAAGGTGTTAGTTTCTACACCATCCTATCTATGTGGTACAACAGTTGAATCGGATACATTTACAATAACAGTTATTCCTGATCATGAAAGAGATGGTATAGCAGACAGGTATGATTTGGATGATGATAACGATGGGATTTTAGATACAGAAGAAGGTGATGGTGATTTAGATGGTGACGGAATAATAAATAGTCTTGATCTAGATAGTGATGGAGACGGATGTTTTGATGTTATTGAGGCTGGATTTACTGATGAAGATGGAGATGGTATATTGGGAAATTCTCCTGTCACAGTAGACAATGATGGTAAGGTGACTAGTGGTTCAGATGGATATACCACACCAGTAGATAATAATCTAAATAGTGTAAAAGATTATCTAGAACCTGGAATAGAAATTGAAATTATTTCGTCCTTTGAACTCTATAATTTTTTAATGGAAACAGATTCTCTAGTATTGGATGTTGAAACAAATGTTGGTGATTTTGCTTATCAATGGCAAGAAAGTAAAGATTTAGGTCTAACATGGAATAATATTACTGATAGTATTATTGAGGATGTAAATTATGAGGGATTAAACACTTCAAAATTGACAATTTCTCCTTTAGAAATGCATTTACATTCATATAGATATAGATTGGTAATTTCAAACCCTGGTTATGTTTGTGGAGAACATTTTACTACAGATGAGACAATTCTTGAAGTATATGATAAGATTTTTCATGTTCCATCCGGTTTTTCACCAAATGGAGATGGTGTAAACGATATATGGAGGATTGGCAGATTACAACTTTATCCTAATAACACAGTAAGAGTTTTTAATAGGTGGGGTCAACAGGTTTATGAAAGAAAAGGATATTATAACGAATGGGATGGAACAAATATGTATGATTTTTTTTCTTCAAATTTCGTTCCATTTCTTTCAACGTTAGATGCAAGTCCAAAGAACAGCACAGGTAATGCTTTACCAGAAGGTACCTACTTTTATACCATTGATTTAGGTGATGGATCTGATGTAATTACTGGATATGTCTATATAAGGAGATAATTTTTTCCTCAAAAAAATTAGAATAATTGCAACTTCTCAATTAGATTCGCGTAAAAAAGGAAACTAAAAGAAATACAATAGTTTTCTTAGTTTTTATGAAAAAATATATTTTAATAACATTTTTTTTAATAAATATTCACATTCCTTACGCTCAGGAATTGAGTTCTATTACTTTAGATGAGTGCATTGAAATGGCTTTATCTAATAATGAAGATTTAAAAAATTCTTATCTAGAGGAAAATGTTTCTAAAATGACAAGCAGAGAATATACATCTGTTGGTTTTCCTCAAATTCAATTTGAATCAGGATTAAAATATAACTATGAAATTCAGAAGAGTCTTATAGATATAAGCAAATTTATGCCAGGTGTTCCAGAAGGTACTGAACAAGAAGTAGCTTTCGGGCAAAAGTATGACGGAAAAATGGATTTAGGTATCAATCAAATGATTTTTAATGGTTCTTATTTTGTAGGTCTATCAGCAGCTAAAGAATTGATTTTACTTTCTAAAAAACAAACCATACGAACAAAAGTTAATGTAATTGAATCAGTTAAAAAAGCATTTTATGTTGTACTTAACACTAAGCAAAGAATAGAACTAGTATCATCTAATTTAGAAAGAATTCAATCTTTATTAAACGATACAGAAATTCTATTTGATAATGGTTTTGTAGAAAAATTGGATGTTGATAGAATAAAGGTTTCATTTAATAATTTATATGCAGAAAAAATCAAAGCCGAAAGGTTTTATGATTTAAGTTTATCTGTATTAAAATTTCAAATAGGTTATCCTATATATGATGAAATTTCCGTGAATGGCTCTATAGAGGATGTAGATATTTCATTAGATGGTTATGATATTGAGGGATTTAAATATTCAGATAGAATAGAGCACTCTATTTTAAGTACAAACAAGAAATTGAAATCATATGATTTAAAAAATAATAGAAGTCAATTTTTCCCTCAGATATATGCTAATTTAAGTTACGGATATAATACTTCATCTTCCGAATATGATCTTTTTTTTAACTCTAAAAGATGGAAAAATTATGGTACTTTAGGGTTTCAGGTTATAGTTCCAATTTTTGATGGATTCAATAAGAGAAGTAAGATAAATAGATCTAGATTGGTTGTGAAACAGGTTGAAAATCAAATCCAAAAATTAGAAAGATCTATTGATTTACAAATCGATCAAAATTTCATTGAATTAAAAAATGCTATAGAGTCGTTAAATACTTCAAAGGAAAATTTGATATTGGCAAATGAAGTATATTTTATTTCAGAAAAAAAATATAAGGAAGGATTAGGATCTAATTTAGAAGTTTTAGATTCAAACAATGCATTGAAGATTGCTCAAACAAATTATTATAATTCTTACTACCAGGTAGTAATTTCAAAAATTAATTTAGAAAAAACTTTAGGTATACTTAATTAAATAATTGGATATGAAAAAAATACTATTTATGGTTTTAATATTTATTATTTCTTGTGAAAACAATACATTAGAATATAAAAAAAATAAGCTTAATAAGCTTAAGAATTCATTGGTTGAGATCTATACTGAGATCGATGAACTTGAAAATGAAATAAGTGAACTTGATTCTAGTTTTGGAAATAAAAATTACGAGTTGGTATCTGTTATTAAACCAGATAAAAAAGGTTTTATTCATGAAATTGAGATGAGAGGAAATGTTCAATCCAAAAAGAATATTCTATTAGTTTCAGAAGTTATTGGACGATTTAAATCTATTAATGTTAAAGAAGGTCAATTTGTTAAAACGGGATCAGTTCTTGCTACCATAAATTCTGATGTTATTGACAATAATTTAAAGGAAATAGAAACCAATTTAAATCTTCTTAAAACGATTTATGAAAGACAAAAAAATCTATGGGAAAATAATATAGGTTCTGAAATAGAGTTTCTAAGATCTAAATCTAATTATGAATCTCTTAGAAATAGATTTAAAACTACTAAAATTCAAGCATCTAAGTTTAATATTGTTGCTCCTTTTTCTGGCGTAATTGATGCTATTGACGCAAAGGTAGGAGAGATGTCTACTCCATCTATGCCTGCATTTAGGATGTACAATGATAACGATTCATATGTGAGTATTGATGTTCCGGAAAATTATTCAAATTCATTTAATGTTGGTGACACAGTTAAAGTAATTTCTTCGGATGATTTAACTTTTAAATCTGTAATCATTTCTATCGGTCAAGTGATCAATTCAATGAACAGGACTTTTAATATTGGAGTGGATATTCCTGAATCATTAAAAAAATCATTTAAACCTAATCAAATAATGAATATTTTTCTTGTTGATTATAGAAATATTAAAGCAATTTCACTTCCTTCAAATATTATTTATTCAGATGATAGGGGGAGTTATATTTTTGTTATTGATGACTTTGATGGAGAAAAAATTGCTAGAAAACTTCCAATTCTTTCTGGGAAATCATTTGATTATAAAACGGAGATATTAAGTGGATTGATTGGAGATGAAGTCGTTATAGATAAAGGTTCATCTGAAGTTATGGATGGTTCTTTTGTAAAGATTAAAAATTAGATTTTATTATAATGAAAATTAAAAGTGAAGATAAGATCATTCGTCAATTTGGATTATCAAATTTCTCATTAAAGAATAGAATCACCATAGTTTTATTACTAATTATGCTTGTTATTTTAGGTGTAGGGGCATATAATAATCTTCCCAAAGAGAGCTATCCAGAAGTTGAACAATCTTCAGTATATGTTGGTACAGCTTATCCTGGTAATTCGCCGACAGATATAGAAAACCTAATAACAAGACCAATAGAGAAAGAAATTAACACTATATCTGAAATTAAAGAAATCAGATCTAATTCAATACAAGGTTATTCTACAATTATCGCAGAATTTCAATCAGGAATAGAAATAGAATATGCCAAGTCTAAAGTTAAGGATGCTGTAGATAAAGCTAAGATAAATCTTCCAACAGATCTTCCTACGGAGTCTAGTGTCTACGAGGTGAGCTTTTCTGATTTTCCGGTGATGAGTGTAACTCTATCTGGAAGTTATTCATTAGAAAAACTGGAGTTTTTCTCTGAGATATTAAAAGATGAACTTGAAAAGATTTCAGATGTATCGAAAGTCAACATTGCTGGAGTTGAGGAAAAAGAGGTTTCTATTAAAGTAACCCCTTTTGAGTTAGAGGCTAGAAATTTATCTTTCAATGATATTGAAAATGCTATTTTATATGAAAATATATCAGTGTCGGGCGGAAATTTGTTAGCTGAAAATATAAGAAGATCAGTTAGACTTCTTGGGGAGTTTAATTCTATAAATGAATTTGAAAACATAATAATATCTAATAAAAATGATAAAATAGTTTTTTTAAAAGATGTTGCGAAAGTTGAGTTTGGATATAAGGAAACTGAGAGTTATACAAGGCTTTCTGGTAAACCGGTTGTGTCTGTTGATATCGCTAAGAGATCTGGAACAAACCTTTTACTTCTAAATGATAAAGTAAATAAAGCAATTATGGTTGCTAAAAATCAAATTCCAGATGATGTGGACATTATTATTGTTAATAATCAATCCCGGAATACTAAAGAACAAGTAAGCACATTAGAGAATAGTATATTTAGTGGTGTTATTTTGGTTGTCTTGGTATTAATGTTTTTTCTTGGTGTTAGGAATGCTCTTTTTGTTGGTTTATCAATACCTCTTTCAATGTGTATTTCTTTCCTTGTATTTCAAATACTTGGTATAACAATAAATATGATGATTCTTTTTTCACTTGTAATATCTCTTGGGCTTTTAGTTGATAATGGAATAGTGGTTACTGAAAATATATATAGGTTTCTAGAAAAAGGTTATTCTAAAATGGAAGCTACTAAATTAGGTGTTGGTGAGATTGCTCTTCCAATAATTACATCTACTGCAACCACACTTGCTGTTTTTGTACCTCTTGCATTTTGGCCAGGTCTTACAGGTAAGTTTATGAGTTTTTTACCTATTGGAATTATAGTTACTCTATTGTCTTCACTTTTTGTAGCACTAGTAATCAACCCTGTTATGATTTCTTATTTAATGAAAATTGAAGGTAATGGTAAAAAAAATGTTAAGAAATATATTCAAAACTCATCTTTATTATTTGTTTTTGGAATTTTATTTATAATTATGAAGATTTATTGGGTTGGAAACATTTTAATTTTTATTTCATTATTTATACTCTCAAATTATTTTGTTTTTGTCCCTTTATCAAAGAATTTTAGAGAGAAATATCTAAAAGCTTTAGAATTTAGATATAGTAAATTATTAAATTTTTTATTGCTAGGAAGAAGACCATATTATGTCATTTTGTTTTCAATTTTCCTATTATTTGGCACATTTCAACTAATAAAGTTATTTCCACCTAAAACTTTATTTTTTCCAGAAAACAGACCAAATTATGTCAATATTTATATTGAATTGCCTGTAGGTTCAGATATTGAAGAAACAAATAAATTTACCAAAGTTTTGGAAAAGAAAGTCAATGAAATATTATTTGAGTATAAAGATATTATTGAAAGTGTTGTAACATATGTTGGGAAAAGAACTCTCAATGAAAACGATCCATCTGCACTTTCTATGAGAGACTCTCCAAATAGAGCAAAGATTAAAGTGAATTTCTTTGAGTTTGAGAAAAGAAATGGATTAAACACAATAAATGTTCTAGAAAAATTAAGAAATAATGTAGAAAAATATCCTGGTGTTAGTATAACTTTTGGTAAAGATAGAAAAGGACCTCCTGTGGGTGGAGAGATAAGTATAGAAGTTACAGGTCCTAATTTCGATATACTCATATTGCAGGTTGAGAAAATGAAGAAACAAATTAATGAATCAAATATACCTGGAATAGAAAAATTATTTTTAGATCTATCAACAAGAAGACCTGAACTTCTTATAGACTTTGATAGAGATAAACTTAGAAGATATGGTTTATCTACAGGTATGTTAGCAAATGAGTTGAGAACCTCATTGTTCGGTAAAGAAATTTCAAAATATAAGATAGGAGAGGACGATTATAAAATTCAGTTAAGGTTGGATGATGATTATAGGTATGATGTTGATGCTCTAATTAATAAAAACATTACATTTAGAAATCCGTCCAATGGAAGAACTTATCAGGTACCTATAAGTTCTTTTGCATCAATGAAAATGTCAAATACGTTCAGCTCAGTCAAAAGAAAAGATCTTGATAAAGTAATTACTATTTCATCCAATGTTATATCAGGATATAATGCGACGGAAGTAAATTCTAAAATTGATATGGTTTTAAAAAATTATTCTCTACCAAATGGATATTCATATAAGTTTGGAGGTGAACAACAAGAACAAGAAGAAGAGATGGCATTTTTGTCTAACGCATTTATGATTGCATTGTTTCTAGTTTTTATAATTATTGTAGCACAATTTAATAAGATCATTACTCCGTTAATAATAATGTCATCAATTATACTTAGTACAATAGGAGTGTTTTTAGGATTACTTATTTTCAATATGGATTTTGTTGTTGTCATGACAATGATAGGAGTCATATCATTAATAGGTATTGTTGTAAATAATGCAATTGTTTTAATTGATTTTATAGAACTAAATAGAAGAAGGAAACTTTTATCTAATAAATCAAAGTTAAATTTAGATGAAATTATATTTTGCATTTCTGAGGCAGGAAAAACTAGATTAAGGCCAGTAATTTTAACTGCATTAACTACTATTCTTGGCTTAATGCCTCTTGCTATTGGTATGAATTTTGATTTTGTAAAATTTTTTAAATATTATGAAGTTAGTTTTTATTTGGGTGGTGATAATATGGTGTTTTTTGGACCTATTGCATGGGCAATAATATTTGGATTAACATTTGCAACTTTTTTAACTCTACTTGTTATTCCTTCCATGTATTTGATTCAGGTAAAAGTTAATAGGTACGTTGGTTTATCTTAAATAATGGATAGAATAATATTTTTTTTACTTTTCACTCTTACTTCTGTCCTTCTTGATATATATTTTTATCAAGTTATAAAAAATTACAATAAAATAAAGTGGACAAAATTCATATTTATTATTTATTGGTCTTTTACTTTTACTACAATCTTTAATTTTTTTACCTATTTGTTTGAAATAGAACTCGGATATTATTTCAGGGTTATAATTTTTAATCTTATCATCAGTAATTTTATTTCAAAGTTAATCGCACTTCCTTTTCTTCTCATTGATGATTTGAGAAGATTAATCCTTCATTTATTTAATTATAGAAAAACAAGAAATTTAAACAAACGGATCATTTCAAGATCAAAATTTTTGAGTTTGTCTGCTTCTATAGCTTATGGTTTGCCTCTAACATCACTTACATATGGTATAATATCTAACAATGTGTATGACTACAGAATTAGAAAAAAAGATATTTACTTTGGAAATCTACCCAAATCTTTTGATGGAATTAAAATTTGTCATATTTCAGATTTTCATATTGGTAGTTTAAGAAATAGAGTAGCTGCAATTGGTGGAATAGATATGATTGTTAAAGAAAATGCAGACATAGTATTTTTTACTGGCGATCTTGTAAACGATAGAGCAAATGAGTTGAATGGCTGGGGAAATGAATTAAGTAGAATAAAAGCACCATTGGGTGTTTACTCTGTACTTGGAAACCATGATTATGGTGAATATACTTCATGGAAAAATGAAATTGAAAAATCAAACAATTTTAAAGATTTACTTTCAGCTCATGAAGAATTTGGTTGGAAACTTCTAATGAATCAAAATGAAAAAATAGATATTAATGGAGAATCAATTAATATTTTAGGTGTTGAAAATTGGGCTTCATCTAGATTCCAACAATATGGCAATCTTAATCTTGCACATAAGGGGTTAAGCAAAGAAGATTTTAAATTATTATTGTCACATAATCCGTCCCATTGGAATGCTCAGGTAACTGATAAATATAAAGATATAAATCTTACTTTGTCTGGTCATACTCATGGTTTGCAATATGGTATTGAAATAGGGAATTTTAGATATAGCCCCTCGCAACTTGCTTATGAGCAATGGGCTGATTTATATTATAAAAAAGATCAATATATTTATGTAAATAGGGGGTTTGGTTTTATGGGTTATCAGGGAAGGGTAGGTATATTACCTGAAATTACCATATTGAACTTAAAGAGAGTTTAATTTTATTTCTTTATTAAATAAATTTATATTTTTTCACATTTATCTACAGTTAATTTACTTTTAACTTCTCCTGTATGCTTTATATTATTTGGTTCAATGAGTAACAACCATACTTCACTTTTTGCAATTGGTTTGTGATCTACTCCTTTTGGAACGATCAACATTTCCCCTTCTTTCAATTCTATTATTTTATTATGAAATTTTATTGTTAAAGTTCCCTTAATAATGTAAAATAATTCATCTTCATTTTTATGATTATGCCAGATAAATTCTCCTTTAACTTTAGCTAATTTAACATCATGATTATTTATTGTACCAACGATTTTAGGATTCCAATGATCATTAAATAAGTTAAATTTTTCTTTTAAACTGATTTTTTTCATTTTTTTATGAAATATATAAGCTACAATTATGAGTAGTTTTATTTATTCTAAACTATACACCTTTAATTATTTACTTTATAGGTCTTTGAAATTGATTCATACCAATAATTTTATCATCTTTAATTTGAAAACTTTCTTGAGCAAACAAACTAGTTGTGTCATTTGAAGTAATATAATCTTCTTTAGTCCATAAAATCACCCAATCATGATCCAAGTCATTAATATGAATAGAGAACCATGCTTGTGGATTTATTTGTAACTTGGTTGTTTCAAAAATAGGCTTATAAAGAGCCATAACATCTTCTTTATTTGCAGTTGATCCATTTGATAAAGTCCCTTGAAAGTCTTCATGAAGCAAAGACATGGTTTTTTCAAAATCTCCTTCATTAGCTGCTTTTTGTAATTCAAGAACAATATTTGATAAATTTGGATCCCCCATACTTACATCACTTGAATAAGATGCAGTAAAAGGATAATTAACCACTTGCTTTGTCTCTTCTTTTTTTGTTTCACAAGCGATGAAAATTAAAATAATATTTATTAATAGTAAGTTTTTCATTATTTTGTAATTTATTTTTTAAGTTAAACCAACTAAAATTATCAATTAAAAATTACAGTGAAAAAAATTATATACTTTTTATTATCATTTTTTTTTATACCCTTTTTAGGATTTAATCAAAGCAAAGAAATTTTATTTAATGGTTCAAATTTAGATGGTTGGAAAAAACATGGTAC
>CAZYIL010000008.1:0-28559 GCA_964646945.1 uncultured Marinoscillum sp.
GAGCTGGAATATCTTTATCTGGACCAAAAACACTATACATAGATTGAGTATAAGATCTAGTTAATCTTTCTAACTCACCT
The DNA here is from genome assembly GCA_964646945.1 of uncultured Marinoscillum sp. Taxonomy (GTDB): domain Bacteria; phylum Bacteroidota; class Bacteroidia; order Cytophagales; family MED-G16. Next base: position 81 of record CAZYIL010000008.1, read on the forward strand.
TGAGACATTTCTCTTGGATCACAACAAATTCCTCCTTTAGCTCCACCATACGGAATATCAACAACTGCACATTTCCAAGTCATCCAAGAAGCTAATGCGGTGACTTCATCCAAATTAACTCCAAGATCATATCTTAATCCTCCTTTTGATGGTCCAAGAATTGTCGAATGAATAACTCTATAACCAGTAAACACCTTAATTTCTCCTTTATCCATAGAAATCGGCAAGGAAACTATTACTTGTCTTGCTGGTGATTTGAGCACATTATATATATCATCATCTAATCCAAGATGTTCTGCAGCAGTATGAAAACGTTTCATCATAGAATCTAATGGGTTGGCATGGTCTAGAATTGGAGCTGGTTCTATGTATGACATTTGATTAAATATTATTTGGTAAATGTAATATTTATGTAAGATGTTTAATAAATAATAAGTAAAAATATATAAAAGGTATAATAAAAAGCAAACTATCAAATCTATCTAAATATCCACCGTGACCAGGCAATGTGTTACTACTATCTTTCAAACTAAAACTTCGTTTTACTAATGATTCAAATAAATCTCCGAAAATTCCAATTATTAAAACTATTGATCCAAAGATTAGGCAAAAAACAAATGAATAATTAAAATAATGATATAAAATAACAGATAAACAAAGGTTTGAAGTTAATCCAGATATAACACCTTCCCAGGTTTTGTTAGGAGAAATATTAGAGAGTTTGGTTTTTCCAAAAATTTTTCCTCCAAAATAAGAGCCTGATTCTGTAACCCAAGTATAAATTAAAATAAAAAGCAGACAAGAATACTCATAAGTTCCTGATTGGAATGTTAATAAATTTAATATTGAAAAAGGGATCACAATATATATGATCCCAGCAAAACTTAAGGATAAATTAATTAAAGCATTAGATAAATTTTTTTGATACAATACTACGCCACAAATTATTGGAAAAATTATTAATAAACTTGTATAGTATAAACCAGGAACTATATTAGCTGATATCATAAATGATAAAATAAAAAAAAACGAACCAATTAGAAGGCTTAAATAAGTAAAGGGATCATATCCGTTTTCTTTAAGAATAGAATAAAATTCTTTTAAGCAAGAAAGAAGAATAGAGAGAAACATAACACAATAAGTCCAAGGGTTTAAAATACTAAGAATCAACAATATTGAACCCAATGTTCCAGTAATAAATCTTAACTTGAAATTTGAGGTAGTAATCAAAATAATTTTATTTTATAATATTTTTATTTCCAATTTAATTTTTTTGCTCAACAAATCCGTTATAATAAAGCGAAATGCTAACAGAAGAATTTAATTAATGTTGTTTTTTGCTTAAAAAGTAAATAAAAAGCAATCTATAAAATAATAATGCTATAGCTAAAGAAATTAGTGAAGTTATTGTTGAAGTCTGATAATTATTAATTTCTTCCACAGATAAATCTATAAATTCAATATGAGACAAATAAAATATAGATAGTGCTATAAAGTTATTAATAAAATGAGCTAGAATTGGATAAAATAAATTATTTGAATAAAAATAAATATAGCCAAATAAAGCTCCCAATAACATTCTTGGAAAAAAACCATAAAATTGCAAGTGAAAAAAACTGAACAAAAATGCGGACAGCCATATCGCTAAATGAATATTTTTAAATATTGAGTTAAATTTCTTTTGAAATACTCCCCGAAATAAATATTCTTCACAAAACCCAGGAAGAAAGGCTATAGCAAAAACTCCTATTATATATTGAGAAAAATTGTCAAAGGAAATAAGATAAATCGTTAACTTTTCTAATTCTATTTCCCTTTCTTTTGCAAATTTTTCAAAAGAGCTTAATAACTCAGGAAACTCAAAATTTTTGTTCCACTCTATAATTGTACCACTAAATATCATAAAAAATAACATTAATAAAATTAGAATCATTATAGGATAAACTCTAATCTCCTTAAAACTTAAAATTTTTTGAATAAATTCTTTTTTTCTTCTCAAATACATGTATGGAGCAAGAAAAAAAACGATAAAACTGGTTAATGATTGGATAATTAAGAAATGAATTCTCATATCAGCATTTGAAGTAATTGATAATAAGCTCATTATTTCAAAAGCAGGATTAAAAAAATAAGAGTATGTATACAAATAAAGAAAAACTAGTATCTGGGAAAACAATAAACCAATAAAAATTGATACTATAATAAGCAGTAAATCTCTTTTATGATTTGTAATATTTTCTATTTCTTTGTTCACACAAATTATTTAAAAAATCAATTTAATAGTTTTTTATGAAAATAGGTAACGTGAATTTATCTGAATTTCCTCTTTTGCTTGCACCAATGGAAGATGTTAGTGACCCACCTTTCAGGGCTTTGTGTAAAAAAAACGGAGCTGATTTAATGTTTACTGAATTTATCTCATCAGAGGGGTTAATTAGGGATGCTAAAAAAAGTATAGAAAAATTAGACATTTATCAACATGAAAGACCCATAGGAATTCAAATATTTGGAGATAAAATAGATTCTATGAAACGCGCTGCTAAAATAGCTGAAAAAGCAAAACCGGAAATTATTGATATTAATTATGGGTGTCCAGTAAAAAAAGTAACATGTAAAGGAGCGGGTGCGGCAATCCTTTTAGATCTGCCTAAAATGCAATCTATGTCTAAAGAGATTGTGAAATCAGTAAACCTACCGGTAACCGTCAAAACAAGGCTTGGTTGGGATGAAAACTCCATAAAAATAGTAGAAGTAGCTAAAAGACTTCAAGATGTAGGAATTCAGGCATTAACCATTCATGGAAGAACAAGAAAACAAATGTATAAAGGACAAGCAAATTGGAAATATATTGCAGATGTGAAGAATGATTCTAATATTCATATTCCTATTTTTGGAAATGGAGATATTGATTCTCCTAAAAAAGCTTTAAAATATAAAAAAAGATATGATGTTGACGGTATTATGATAGGAAGAGCTTCAATTGGATATCCGTGGATTTTTAGAGAAATAAAAGCTTACATTAATGGAGAGGAGAATATTGAACACCCATCAATAAAAGAAAGAATTGATACAGTGAAACAACACTTGGATTTTTCAATAAAATGGAAAGGAGAAACTTTAGGATTATTAGAAATGAGAAGACATTATTCAAATTATTTCAGAGGCATTCAAAACTTTAAACCATATAAAATGAAGTTGATCCAAAGTGCTTGTTATAATGAAAGTTTGAATACATTAAATAATATTAAAAAAAAATTTAAGACGGTTGTAAATTAACTATGAAAATAAACAAGAATTTATATGCTTGGTTTTTATTAATATTATTGAGTATAATATGGGGAAGTTCTCCTATTTTAATAAAAAAAGCTTTAATTTCATTGTCTCCAATTGAAATTGGTGCTTTAAGAATTTCAAGTGCTGCAATTGTTTTAAGCCCCTTCTTTCTAAAAGTTATAAATCAAATCAATAAACAAAATTTAATACTCTTATTGTTATCAGGAATAATTGGCAACCTAATCCCTTATTTTTTATATCCCATAGCTCAAACCCAAATTGATAGTAGTACTTCAGGAGTGCTTACTTCATTAACTCCCTTTTTTGCATTATTAATTGGTGGTGTTTTTTATAAACAAAAAATTTATTCAAATAACATAGTGGGTTTAATAACTGGTTTTTTAGGTACGCTTTGTTTAATATTTTTTAGTTCAGGAAATAATTCATTAAACACAAGTTTTTATGGGTTTTTCGTTGTTTTAGCAACTTTTTTTTATGGTATTAATCTTAATTTGCTAAAACATCATTTAATCAAGATAGATCCCTTAACAATAACTAGCACTTCTTTATTTTTCATTTCACCTATCACTATATGGATTTTAATACAAAAAACCCCTTTTTTAAATCACATAAATGAATTAACAATAAACTCAAACGAAATATTATATGTATTAATTCTCGGAATTATTGGAACGGCAGTAGCAACAATTATTTTTTATAGACTGGTTAAGATAAGAGATACTGTGTTTGCGAGTTCTGTAACTTATTTAATGCCAATAGTTGCAATTTTTCTTGGAGTTTGGGACGGAGAAGTAATAAATATTATTCAAGCTTTTTCAATACTACTTATATTGTTTGGTGTATACTGGGCTAATAAAAAATCTACATAGATAAGCCAATTGTTTCAAGTAATTTTTTCGTTTTTTTTATTCCTTCATCTTCACTTAATCTAGTGCCTTCATATTCAATTGAAATATATTGTTGATACCCAGATTTTTTTACAATTTCAAGCATTTTTTCAAAATCTGTTTCAATACAATTACCCAATTCATCAAAATCATAAGTTTTAGCACTTACGCTTTTAGCATATGGCATCATTTCAGTGACGCCTAAATATTTATCGTATTTATTTGAACATTGTTCCTGGGTAGAGCCCCAAGAACCAGAAATACAAAAATTTCCAAAATCAGGTAATGTGCCGATGTTATCTCTTTCTGTTGTCTCAATAACATTAACTAACCACTTGCCATCTGAAGAAAATCCTCCATGATTTTCTACTATCACGTTAATGTTATAATCAATGGCATAATCAGCAAGTAAACTCAATCCTTTTATTGCTGCAGTAGCAACAGCCTCTCGAGAACCAATCCCATTAGCATTAACTCTAATGCTATCACATCCAAGAAATTTAGCAGCTTCAACCCATTTTTTATGATTGTCAACCGCTAACATTCGTTTAGAATCGTTCACATTGCCTAAATCTCCCTCATCATCTATCATAATAAGGTGATTAACTATTCCTAAATCTTGAGTTCTGGAAAGTAATTCACGTAGATATGTTTTGTCCGTAGCTTTATCATTAAAAAATTGATTTACATATTCAAGCACCCTTATACCATACGTGTTTTTAGCAATGAAGGGAAAATCCATGTTTGTGATTTCTCCTTTTTTAAGTGCTCTATGTAAAGACCATTCTGCTAAACCTATTTCAAAAAACATTGATCTCTTGACACCAAAAGAACTTGTAATAAAAGGAAATGTTCCTAAAGACGTAGATAATGACAATTGCTTTATAAAATGTCTTCTTTTCATTTAAAAAAAATTATTTCTTTTTTAAGATATTGAAATTTATTCATAAATGCTACTATATGATTTTCCTTCATACATTTTTTCGCCAGCATTTATTTGAACATTTAAAAGATTAGCGGGTGTAGGTAATGGACAAGTGGTAAAAGAAGAAAAAACACACGGAGGATTATATGCCTTATTGAAATTTAATATCACATTACCATGTTCATCAGGTGGATTAACATAAAGAAAACGTCCACCACCATAGGTTTCTTTGCCTGTGGTTTGGTCTCCAAAAACTATAAAAAATTTTCCTGAAGAAGAAATTGTTGGTTCTAGTGAAAAATTTTTATTCTTGATTTGAAAATTAATGATCCCGGGAATGTGTTCTTTGAATTTTGATCCTATTATGTTAATTGACTGTCTGATTTTTGGTGTATTATATTTAATAAATCTTCCTTTTATTACCATATGCTCACTAGGAGGAAAACACTTTATAGCAAGTCTGTTTTTTAACATAGGGTGATTGAAATTTCTAAGTCTAATGGCCATAACCCCAGGATCATTATGAATAAACCATTGGAAGGACTTCCAAGAAAAAACAACACTTTCATAAATATTAAATGTAAGATTTCTTATTTGTATTGAATCATTATATGTAACATCAACCATGTACTCAAAAGATATTATTGAATCCTGAATGTTAACTTTTGCAAACTCACTAGGAAATTCAGAAGGAAAAATAAAATCATTTTTTGTTGATGAGCCTATGCTATAACTTCCAGATTGAATTGAAAAGAGACCTGCTAAATTTAGATATCCATTTTTATCAAACAAAGCATCTATACGTTTTACTTTCCAATCCTCTAGCTCTGTGACAAATTTTTTATTTGTACAGGTGATTAAAAAAAGAAAAAATATAAAAATTTTTATTTTCATTATATTTATAAAATTAACAACAAAATACATATGAGAACCATAGTTTTATTATTTCTTCTTAGTTTTGGATCAAATGAATCAAGTCAAATAATTGAAAAATTATATTATTCGATAAATAATAAATTTTCCGTTTTAATATTTACAAAAACCAGTGGATTTGTCCACCATCAAGCGATTAGCGCTGGAGTTAAAATGATTCCAAATATTGGGGAAAAAAATAAATTTAATGTTTATCACACAAATAATTCTAAAGATATAAATGAAGAAAATTTAAAAAAATTTAAATCAATAATATTCTTAAACACCACCCTTAATGTTTTAGATGAAGCAGAGCAAAAAGCATTTAAAAATTTTATTCGTAAAGGTGGTGGATTTATTGGAATTCATTCTGCAGCAGACACTGAATATGACTGGCCTTGGTATGGAAAATTGGTTGGAGGATATTTTAAATCACATCCATCAATACAAAAAGCCCAAATCAAAACCATTAATAAAAACCATATTTCAACACTTCATCTAGATGATACGTGGGAAATAGAAGAAGAATGGTATAATTTTAAAGAAATTAATCCAAATATAATTGTGTTATTAAATTTAGATGAAACATCATATAAAGGAGGTGAAAACGGACATAATCATCCAATCACTTGGTATCATAATTATGATGGGGGTAAATCATTTTATACTGGACTAGGGCACAAACCTGAAACATATTCTGATGAAAGGTTTATACAATTATTAACTGGTGGTATACTTTACACAACACAAGATTAAGGGGCAAAATTATTATCATTTTTACTACTATCATAAACCCTAAAAGCCCAAACTTCAGCAGTAACTGTAATCTTGTTTTTATACATCAAGGTGCATTTTAAAAAAATTTTTTTTTCTGAATACAATTCAGCGCTAGCGATAAGTTTTATTTTCTTATTCGGTGTAGGGGAAATATATTTCACATTAATACTACCGGTGGCATACCTGTATTCTGGAAGAGAATCTAAAGCTCTTTGTTCTTTTTTATAAGCGAAAGCCATAGCTGTTCCCATACAATGACAATCTATTAGTGTTGCAATAATTCCACCATTCATAATATGAGGCCATCCTTGATGAATGTCTTTTGGGGTCCATAAACATTCTGAATAATTACCCTTCCAATAACTCTTTATGTGTAATCCTTCTTTTGTATGTTTACCACATCCAAAACAAATATTGCCAGGCATATAGTCTTGAAAATAGTTTTTCGCTTTACTAGACAATTTTTTTTTTATAAATTTAAATTAAATATATGGTTAAAATTATCGATATAAATTTTTTAAACACCAAATGTGCTATTGCATGTTTTCTGGTTGAATCGGATAATGGATTAATTCTTATTGAAACTGGCCCAGCAACGGCATATAATAACATTAAAAAAGAACTGGAAATAGCAGGGTATAATATCAACAAAATAAATCATGTTTTTGTTACTCATATTCATCTTGATCATTCAGGAGGCGCTTGGAAGTTTGCTGAAAATGGAGCTAAAATTTATGTTCATCCTAATGGAGCTAGACATTTAAGCGCTCCTGATAAACTTATAGAATCTGCAACAAAAATTTATGGTGATAAAATGAATCTGTTATGGGGAAAAATAAATAAAATACCTGAAAGCAGCATTCAAACAGTTAATCATAGAGAAAAAATAGTAATAGGAGATGTTACAATTGAATCTCTTCATACTCCAGGCCACTCCAATCATCATATTGCATGGAAAATTAAAAATAGTATTTTTACGGGAGATGTTGCGGGAGCAAAAATTAAAAACGGACCAGTGCTTCCTGCCTGCCCACCTCCTGAAATAGATTTGGACAAATGGTTCGAAAGTTTAAATTTAATATTAGAGGAAAAACCAGATGTTTTATACTTAACTCATTTTGGTAAAAGCACTAATGTTGATAATCATATTTCAGAAATGAAATTCATGCTTAAAAACTGGGGTGATTGGATAAAAGAAAATAAATCTTCCTATAACAGCGTAGAGAAATTAACAGAAAATTTTAATGAATATGTCTATGACTTCTTAAAAAACAAAAAAAATTTAAACAAGAAGCTTATTGAACAATATTACGCCGCCAACCCGCCATATATGAGTGTAACTGGCCTACTAAGATATTGGAATAAAAAGAAATAAGAATTATGGTTCACAGAATCAGTGAAGTAAATCCAAATGAAATTATACCTGGTTTTTTAGGGAAGTTTTTCCATGGAAAAAACATGACTATTGCGTTTTGGTGTGTTAAAAAAAATTCGAAGATACCCCAACATAAACATATTCATGAGCAATGTCTTTATGTAAAAAAAGGGTCCTTTAGATTAAACCTTAATGGGAAAGTAAAAAAAATTAATGAAAATGAATTGATTTTTATCAAATCGAATGAAAAACATTCAGGAATTGCCCTCACCTATTGCGAATTAATTGATGTTTTTTCACCAAATCGAATTGAATATTCAAACTCATAAAGATTATGGATTTTAGTAAAGAAAAATTTGAAACATTAGTACATAAAAGCTTAAATATTATTGAAAATTGGTATGAATCAACGTTAAGAAAAAACAAAATTTATCATAATAATAAAGTAAAAGATATAAAGAAATTATTTAATATAACTAAAGAAAATAAAAGCATTGATCCTGAAAAAACATTAGAGCATCTGGGTCAACACTTGCTCCATAATTCAAATTTTAATCCCAGTCCAAACTATTATGGTTACATAACAGGAGGGGGTAATCAAATTGGAATTATTGCAGAGTTTTTAAAAAGCGCTTTGAATCAAAATAATTTGAAATGGCACAGCGCTCCCGCAAATACAGAAATTGAAAAAATTGTTATCCGATGGATAGCTGATTTTATAGGATATGAAAAAAATTGTGGAGGGGTGCTTGTCGGCGGTGGATCTATTGCAAACCTTATGAATCTTGCTGTTATGAGAAAAATTAAAGGAGATAATAAAATAAATGTAAGGGGTATTTATGGGACACAAAGAATGAGGGTTTATGTTTCTAAAGAAGCGCATTCAAGTATTGATAAGGGCATGGATTTGTTAGGTTTAGGTTATGAAAATTTAATCAAAATTAATACATGCAAAGAATTCAAAATTGATTTGATTTTATTAGAAAATAAGATTGAAGAAGACCTCAAGAAAGGATATATGCCTATTGGTATTATTGGGATTGCAGGAACAACTAATACTGGCACGGTAGACCCCCTTAAAGCACTTGGTAAAATTGCAAGAAAATTTAATTTATGGTATATGATAGACGCCGCATATGGTGGTCCTGCTAGTAAGGTTAGAAAAAATTTATTTTCCGGAATAGAATCTGCTGACTCATTATTAATTAACCCACATAAATGGTTTTTCGTGCCCTTTGAAGTTGCTTGCGTCATGGTAAAAAATAAAAAACATCTAAAAGATGCATTTAGTTTGGTTCCAGAATATCTTAGAGGAGGATCACAAGACAATGACCGGGATGATTTAATGAACTATAATATTCAATTATCTAAAGATTTTAAAGCTTTAAAAGTTTGGATGACAATAAAAACATATGGTGTTCAAAAATTGAAAAAAGCTATAATTAATGATATTAATATGGCCAAATATGCATATAAATTAGTCGTGCGTTCTGAAAAGTTTGAACCAATACATAAACCTGAATTATCAATTTTTTGTTTTCAATATGTTTCTCAAGATAACGTTATCTCTAAAGATACTTTAAATAAAAAAATAATTGATCTAATAGAAGAAGATGGAAGAGTTTTTTTATCAGGAACAAAAATCAGGAATCAGAATGTCTTAAGAATTAACTGTATAAATCATAGACGAACTAAAAAAGATATTGATTTTTTATTTAAAATCTTGGAAGAAATAGGATTAAAATCTGAAAAATTACTTCGTTAATATTAAACTAATATCACCAAGTAAAGTTAATTTAATTTCATTGTTCTTAATAGACTTAATATCATAATTAAACTGGTTTTCTTCATTTTTTCCAATAAAAAGTTGGTTGTTGTTGGTAAACCAATTAGCGTTATAGCTTATTGTATCTGCACTGAATAAACATTCTGGGTATCCAAATCCTTTGATTGAAACTCTTCCTTCCTTTTCAAAAGAAAACAATCCATGCATCAAGGATGATTTGTCTGATGATAAAACAAACTGGTTGCTTTTAGACATTGACCATTGAGCTTTCCAATGACCAATAAAAGGATTTGAATTTATATTATAATTGGTATCAAAAACAATTGTGAGGTTTAGAAAAATAAATAAAACTATGTTCATTAATTTAAGTAACGGTATTTGTTTAAAAAAATTATATTGACATGATATTTAAATTACAATTTTTTGAAAGTCAGCAAAATATTTCGACTTAATATAAATAAAACTATCAATATGTTTTAAAGAAATTGGCTCGCCAGGAGGAAGATCATTTTGTTTATAAGGATCAACTTGATTTCCGTTTTTCCAAAATCTAAAACAGACATGTGGCCCTGTAGCTAACCCTGTACTGCCTACATATCCTATTGTTTGTCCTTGATTTACTCTTTTACCTTTTTTAATGTTTTTTGCAAACTTTGACATATGTAAATATTGTGTCGAATATTTATCGTTATGTTTAATCTTAATATAAATTCCATTTGCCCTGTTTCTTTTTGCCTCAACCACTATTCCATCCGCCACAGATCTTATAGGAGTCCCTCTAGGAGCAACATAATCTGTTCCTAAATGTGATCGATATCTTTTTAAAATAGGGTGATATCTTTTTCGAGTATATCGAGAGCTTATTTTAGAAAAATTTATTGGAGATCTTAAAAATGTTTTTCTTAAGTTTTTACCATCTTCATCAAAATAATCAATACCACTTCCTTGATCATATTTAAAAGCATAATATTCTTGATCGTTATGATAAAAATAACCTGCTTTTATTTCTCTAATGCCGATAAGTTGATTATTTGTCTTTTCTTCTATATAGTAAACTTTAAATTTGTCCCCTTTTTTAATTTTGTAAAAATCAACCTGCCAAGCAAAAACATCAATTAATAAATACACTAAATCGATAGGTAAATTGTTTTTTTCAATCGTTTCATATAAACTAGATTCGATTTGCCCAACTGCAACTTTTTCTTCTAATGTAATGGTTTTGGTTTTTTTTTCAACAAAAATAGAATCCTCTAAATGATAAATCAAATACGTATAGGCGTCTGGTTCATATATAAAGTAGGATGGTTTGTTGTTGTTTAAACTAAAAAGCAAAATGTACTCGTTACCTTTTTTTAACTTCCTTAAATTAAAAATGTTTTTAGATTTTTGATTTGCTTCATAAATAATACTGTTATCGATGTTGTTTTTGTATAATATGTCCGAAAAAGATTCCCCCCAATTAATTTTTTTTCTTTTAACCTTCATAGAATCAATGTTAAGTCCATAAAGATATTCTGGCGCACTTTTTTTTGTTGAATCAATATTTAAATTAGATGTTGAATCAAATTCTGTTTTTTTTACTAAAGAAGTACATCCTAATAATAGGATTAAAAAAAAGAAATTATTTTTCATAATATTTTGTAATACCATCCAACAAATAAGATTTATTATTTTCTATATTCAAATCATAACCAAATGGTTGATTGATTATTTCTTCCGTGTAAGGATTTAAAATCACATAAAACGGTTGAGCGTTATTATTAAATCTTGTTATTTGAAAATCAGCATTTTGTTTTCCAATAGTTTTTTTGATTTTATTATCATATTTGGATACATACCAATCTGTTTTATCCAAAAGAGTTTTGTCGTCTACATATAATGAGATTAAAACATAATCTTGATTAAGAATCTCTCTAATACCTTTATCAGACCAAACTCTTGATTCTATATCTCTACAATTAACACACCCATGACCGGTAAAATCTAATAGGATTGGTTTATTAATCTTCTTAGCAAAATCTAAGCCTTCTGAATAATCAAAAAACCCTGTCAAATTGTGAGGAAATCGAAAAAGTTCAGAATGTTTTATATTACCATAATCATTAGATGAATTATTAGAATAAAAAGAAACTCTTTCAAAAGAGCGAACATCTATATAAGTAGACTTTTGTGGGGGTAAATATGCTGAAAAGTATTTTAACGTGTTCCCAAAAAAACCAGTTAATAAATAAAAAGGAATCAAAAAAGAAAATACTCCAAAAATATTTTCAATTTGTGTCCTTTTGATTTGTTGTCGAAAATAATAAGAAAAGATTCCTGTTAAATAAAGACTCATTACCAAAAAAATTATTATCCAGACAAATAAAAATCTGTCTCGATCAATAATATTAAAATGGTAAGCTTTATCTATTACGTTAAGGAATTTAAAAGAATAAGCTATGGCTAAAAATCCCATTACTGTTTTTATAGTGACCATCCAGTTTCCAGATTTAGGAAGCTTATTTATTTTATTGGGAAAAATCGCTAACAAAGTAAATGGTAAAGCGAAAGCAATTGCAAAAGACAACATTCCTAATATTGGCTTTATAGCAACCCCGTTTGCAGATTGGACTAATATTCCTCCTATTAAAGGCCCTATACAAGAAAAAGAAACCAGGACTAAAGTAAGGGCCATAAAAAAAATACCAACTGAGCCCTTTTGGTCTGATTGTTTATCAATTAGGTTAATAAAACTTGATGGTAAAGAAATCTCAAAAAAACCAAGGAGAGAAAAACCAAACAAAATAAAAAGAAAAAACAAGAAAAAATTTACTATCCAATTTGATAAAAGATCGTTGGCAATACTTGGCCCTAATAATAATGATAAAACCAATCCTAGAAATGTAAATATCACAATTATAGAAACCCCGTATGTTATGCCGTTTTTTAGATTAGATCCTTTACTATTATTAATAAAAAAAGAAACAGTAATTGGAATCATAGGGAAAACACAAGGAGTTAATATGGCTAAAAATCCTGCTAAAAATGACAGGATTAGAAAAGAAAATAAGGATGAATCAACTGACGGAGATGAAGTGGTTGCCAGTAAATTGGTCTTAATAGAGTTATTATTTTTGTTGTTAAAAAAAACAAATTCTGTTTCAAAAGGAACACACATGCCATCAATATCGGAACATACCTGATAAGATATAGAGCCTGTAATGTTTTGAGGTGATTTTACAGTTTTAATTTTTTGCACAAAAAGAGCAGAATCATTAAAATAAGTTACTTCCGCCTGCCAAACTGAATCATATTTTTTTTTACGGCTAATGGGTTGAATCTCACCTAATAAGTTAAAATTAGGGTCTTTATTAAAATAAAATTTTGTAACCATAGGACGAGTGCTGTCCATATCTGTTGAATAAAGATACCAACCCTTATCTAAATAAGCTTTAAAAAATAATGTTGTTATAGAATCAGAATTATATGTAGAAGAATCTGATTCAAATTCCCAATGAATCGGTTTTAATATTTGCGAAAAACCAACACAACTATTCCATAAAACAGAAAATAATAAAAAAATAGAAAAAATTATTTTATTCACTGTTTGATGAAAGGTTTTGATAAAAAACAGATATAGTTTCGATTCCTTTGTAAAAATTATATAAACCGAAAGATTCATTTGGAGAATGGATAGCATCTTCGTCCAAACCAAACCCCATCAGGATAGAATCAATCTTCAACTCTTTTTTAAAAAGAGCAACAATTGGAATACTTCCTCCATCATAGGTAGGAATAGGATCTTTTCCCCAAACCTTCTTAAAAGCAGAAGCAGCTGCTTTATATCCAAGTGTGTTTGTGTTAACTCTAACTGGTTCTCCTCCATGATGTTCAGACACTTTCATTCTGCATGTTTTAGGGCATATTTTATTTATGTAATCTTTAAATAATTTTGTGATTTCCTTGCTGTTTTGATCTGGAACTAATCTCATCGATATTTTAGCAAAAGCCTTAGAGGGTAATACTGTCTTAGATCCTTCTTTTATATAACCACCCCATATTCCATTCACATCAAAAGTTGGTCTGATTCCAATTCTTTCTACTGTCGAAAATCCTTTTTCGCCAAATTCTTTTTTAACGTTTATTGTGTTTTTAAAACTGTCTAGATCAAAAGGTGTTTTAGATATCTGTGTTCTTTGTTTAGAAGAGAAAGATTTAACTTTTTTATAAAAATCAGGTATTTGAATTACTCCATCTTCATCCTTTAAAGAAGAAATGATTTTGCAAAGAGCATTAATTGGATTTTCGACAGCTCCTCCATAAGTTCCTGAATGTAAGTCTCTATTGGGTCCTGTAAGTTCTATCTCTAAATAAGACAATCCACGTAAGCCAACGGTGATTGATGGGTTTTGGTTGTTAATTATTGATGTGTCAGAAATGACAATAACATCAGCGTTTAGCCTTTTTCTATTTTCTATAACAAATTTCTCAAGATTATCAGACCCACATTCTTCTTCTCCCTCTATAAGAAATTTAATATTAAAATCTATACCTGTAGTTGCTTTTAAAGTTTCATAAGCTTTTAAATGCATATACATTTGACCCTTGTCATCAGAAGCTCCTCGAGAATAAATTTTATTCTTTTTTATTATGGGTTCAAATGGAGGTGAGTCCCATAGCTCGTAAGGATCTGCTGGCTGGACATCGTAATGACCATAAACTAAAATAGTAATATAATCAGGATTTATAATTTTTTCAGCATACACAAGAGGGTGACCATCAGTTGTTATTTTTTTTACATTATCCAATCCTAAATTATTAAATTGAACAACTAAATAATCAGCAGCTTTTATTACTTCATTCTTAAATTTAGTATCGGCACTTACCGATTGGATTTTAAGTAACTCAAATAATTCGTTTAAGAATTTTTTTTTATTTTCTGTTATAAACTCTTTGGGTTTCATCGTACAAATCTAAATTAAAAACCATCATCATCATCAGAAATTGTTTTAAAAACTTCTTTCTCCGAAAAAGGGGAAAAAGGTGTAGATAAATCATAAGATTTATTAATTCCAAAATATTTTTTTATAAAATTGTTAACAAATTTTAAAGTAATTTTTTCATCGCCATAATCAGGCCATAAATATTTGTCTTTTTGTGATTTTTTTAATTCAAAAGCTTCCGAATTAAATTCTTCGAAAGAAGAGAAAACAAGAAGTTCATTGTTTTCATATTTAAAAAAACACCAATAATCTGGTGCTGGTTGAATAAAAAGAAACATGCTATAATCGGAAGATTTTTTCTTTGAAATTTCTAAAAAACCATCTAAACTAGCATTGATTTCTAACTCTCCAATATTAGCAAGATTGAGTTTAGATATGTTATACCATGATTTATATTTTTCTGACCATTTCAAATCCACACTACTAAAAACAAACAATTTGATTAACTCTTCTGCGGCAAGGTGTAAAGGGCTATAACCTGTCATCAACAATTCATCTTCAAATTTTTTTGTTTTTGCGCTACCTATCAGCGCACCTAAAGATGTAAGCACCTCTTCTTCATTAGCATGTGCTACAGGGGCTCCTACTTGTTCTACTATGTTAATAAAATTGGTAGCAAGATTTGTTTTAAGAGAAGGCTTAAGGTTAATATCTAGTGTCAATAAAGTGTTCATTTGAATGTTTAATGAATCTAAGCTGAAACTTCCGTTAGAAGAACTCTCTAATTGAACATCTCTGTTGTTTTTGAATAAATCAGTCTTACCTTCAAAATATATCATTTTGTCTTTTGGGCTGTATGACAAAGATTTTCCAGAATATTTCATATCATTAGTTTTTTCAATAGGTTCAATTACATATTGGTTTAAAACGTCATCATAATATATGTCCCCTTCTGAAACAAAAATTGGGTCTGCGTTGTTCTTTTCCTTATAATCAAAAAACGAAAACAGCATTTCTTGATTTTTATCTATATTATAAATTATTGTATTTGGAATAGTTTGTTTATTATTCAAAACTAATCTAAAATCATCTCCAGGAAAAAATTTACCTTGATACTCAACCCAAGATCGATTTTTGATGTTTCGGGTGATTGAAGGAGACACTTGCCCATCAAAAATCAAATCTTTTTTGTCTGCATATAATTGCACCTTTCCTTTATAATCAAAGCCTGGATCAATGACTATTGGATTGTTTTCGTTTACCTGACCTGAAGATAAAGTAGTGTAATTTTTATCTAAGTCGGTATTTCTAGCAATTGTCTCAAATGAATTAAAAAGGATATTAAAAGTATCTTCATTATAATTAACATACTTATAAATACCTTCAGCAGAAAATTTGTTTTTTGAAAAAATATTTACATCGCTTTTATAAAAATAATGACGTTCGTCTAGGGTGTCTAAAATTATTGTGGCATTAGTTAGTTTTTCTATTTTGGATTCTTCTAAAATTCTAACCTCTCCTTCATCTGGAATAATGTACGCATCAGCAACTTTTATATTAGGTGTTCCTGACACGTTAAGTTGTCTAGATTCAATATCATAAATGGCTTTTTCACCAAAAAAATACAAACTATCTAGGGACTTATTTGTAGAATAAAAATAAGAATTAGAAAGATCTGTTTTAGGTTTTTTTTCCATTATAAATAACTGGTTATCTAAATCCCATATACCTTCTGTAATAGAGGTTTTTATTTCTGAATAAGGAAATGAAAATGAAGCAAAGCCTTCATGCTCTGGTTTTAAATAAACTTCATTTATTGATAAATCGAAATCTATATTTAATTCTTCTCCAGATATAGAGGATTTTAATTTGTTATCAGAGTAAAGTAAAAAATCTGAGAATCTAGATAAAAACTTTTTGTCCTTAAAATCAAAAGAATTTGATAAAATTTTAGAATTATATATGTCTAGCTGTCCTGATGCAAAAACACCTTTATTGTTAATGGTTAAACCTCCTGTAAATAATCCTGATTCATTGTAGACTTTTATTGGAATTGGAAGAGAGTCGTTAGAAAAATAATCTAACATTATTGAGTCTTTTTTATTATTATAATAAAAACCCATGCTCATGTCAGTAATAATCATATCCGGAAATGGTCCTAAATTGTTATTATCATAACCATCTATAATATAACCTTTATCAATAAAGGCTTTTGAGGAATCTGGGAAAAATTTAATATTATCATAATAAAGATTAGTAGTATGATAGTTTATATATCCCTTTCCTGACAAACCCTTGGAGTCCATTTGAATAGTTTCAAAAACTTTTATTTTATTGTTATAAGCACCTAAACCTTCTTCAGAGGTTTTTTTTATGAAACCCAAAGATTTATCCGGCATTGTAATAAGTTTCGCTTGTAGGGGAGAAAAAATATTGTTTGAATAAAACACACCATCAAATTCAAACAATGGTAACTGAGGTTTATCTAAACTATCTATTCTAAACTGGTTAATAGTAAAGTAAAATGTGCTATCATATTCTACACCATACTCTAAAGGAAGATCAAAATAAACACCTGTTCCTTGGTCTGAAATAAAATAAGGATAATTTGGAAGGTTTCTCCTAGCAGACTTGTTTTTTGGATGATTTATAAAAATAGAACCATCTATACTATATAAATAGTTGTACATATCTTGGTTATTTTCTTCTTTATTAGGGACATCAAGAGTATCAATACTCACAACAGATTCTGTAAATAGAGTGTCTGTAACTTTCCTGGATTTAATTCTTAAAGTATCTATTCTATCTAGTTTTAATAAAAACTTATTATAATCAAACGACATGTTTGCGCCCTTAAAATCAAAGTTGCCAACTGTAATATCTCCAACACATTTAATATCTCGATTTTTTAATAATTCGATTTTTCTCTTTTGTGGGAAAATTGTTATATTGTTTTCTTCACTTAATATTATTTGTTCAACGCCATTTATAAACATAGATTCTTTGATTATATTAAATTCAAGATTTTTAGATTGAGGTGAAATCGAATTAATAATTATTTGATCGTAGTCTCTTCTATTAATTTGAGAATAGAAGTAGTGTTTAATTTTATAATTCAATTTTATAAATCCAACCGTTGGCTCATATTGTATAAATCCGTTTTCCCAAAGTTTTACCAGCCCACTTTTAAACTCATTGGGTTTCCTTTTATAATGGCTAGCAACATCATTAAGATAAAACTCATTTTGTTTTTTTAAATTAGAATAATTAACAATAATTTTTAAAATATTAATTCCCTTCATATCGGTCATTTGTTGAACCCGTTGTCGAGAAAAATAATTTGAAGATTCAAGTGTTACGGGTCGTTGATTGGCAGCGGTTATGTTTTTTAATAACATGCTATCCAAATTTAAATCCCAATCTAACATGTCTGCGTTTATAGATACGTCAAAAAAAGAGGAATAATAAGATGACATTTTTAAGTTCCCTTTTGTTCTATATAAATTTAATTGTCTACTTTCTAAATCATACTGAAGTCTGACAGATTCGTGGTATAAAGAATCTGAATTATGATACAAAACAAATCTTGAGTCATTAGAGGATATATAATTTGTTTCAATTAAAAAGTTTTTTGATTGAAATTCGACAGAATTTCCTTGTGATAATAAAATTATGATTTTCGACTTATCATTTAAAGAAGATGAAGTAGACAGTTTATTTCCTTCGATATTTAACCCAGAAATAAGTTTTGTTTTATTGTCAATAGGGATAGTAATTTTATTAGAATGAGAAGTGAAAATAAAATGATTTTTTTCATTGTTGTTGTTTTTATTATTTGAATTATACTCAAAGATCCCCTCAATTATTTTTGGCAGATTAGTTTTAATATTTGAATTTGAAGATAAAACAGAAATGTTTTTCTGATCTAAATAGTAAGACCCTAAGGTTAAAACCGGATTACCAATAAGATCTATTTCTCTATTAAAATTCAAAACACCCCCTTTTCCTTCTAAAGATTTATTGTAGTCTGAATATTTTACAAAAGTATTCTTTATCGTGAATGAATCTTGTTTAGAAACAAAACCAAGGTTTATATTATTAAAACCAATTATTAAATTGGTTTCTTCTGTTTCTTCTTCTTGGAAAAACTCAGATTCTTCTTGTTCTAGTTTTTCAAGACCAAACGAAATGGATCCACTTCTATAAAAAATTTGCTTAGACTTTATTAAAGAAAAGTTTTTTGATTCTAAAAGATTCAAAATATATTCTATTTCTGTAACATAAGAAGTGTTTCTAAGTTTCATTTGATTTTCATGGTAGAGTAAAATCTGAAAAAAACTAGATGACAAAATAACTTTATCATGATAAAGTAGGTTTATATAAATCAAAAAAGGGTAATAACTTAAAGTAGAGGTTTCATTCCTTTGGTTTAAAATAATGTTTAATATTTCAATTGTTTTTTGTTTTTCTAGATTAGAAAATCGGTTTTTCCACATCAAGATTGTATTGTTTAATAAATCTGGGTTATCAGAACTAATATTATACTCTTCTAAATCCTTTTCTAGTAGATATATAAAGTTTTCTTGTGTAAAAATTTTTTCCTGATCATTAAAATTATGATTTAAAAAAAAGAAGGAAAAAATAAATGTTGATATAAAAAACACAGTTGCTCTTAATATTATGTTAAAACCTTAACTATGTTCATAAAATCATCAGCATTCAAAGACGCTCCCCCAACAAGACTTCCGTTTACATTCAGCAATCTAAATATATTAGATGCGTTTAATGAAGTAACACTTCCTCCGTACAAAATGGGTGTTGTTTCTGAAACCGATTTACCATATTTATTTCGAATTTTATTCCTAATAAATTTATGCATCTCTTCTATGTCCTTTAATTCAGCTGTCATACCTGTTCCAATAGACCAAACTGGCTCATATGCAATTACGATTTGAGAAAATTGATCTTTATCTAGATTAAATAAAGATTCGTTTATTTGAGTATTAACAGAATCAAAATATGTCTTGTTTTTTCTTGCTTCTAAAGTCTCTCCACAACAAAAAATTGGAAGAATATTATTTGTAATTGATTGAAGTATTTTTTTTTCTGCTAATTTATTAGATTCATTATACAATGTTCTTCTTTCGCTATGTCCTACAATAAGATAGTCTACCCCACAAGATTTCAACATAGAACAAGAGATTTCACCAGTAAATGCCCCTGTGTTGTTTTCATTACAGTTTTGTGCTCCAATAAAAACGTTTCTGATACCTAATATCATTTGTCTTACAACATTAACATAAACGTATGGAACACATAAAATTATATTTGTTTTGGGAGGGTTCTCTTTTTTTAATTCTTTTAAAATATTTGAAACTAATTTTTTTGCTTCGTGCAAACTTAAGTTCATTTTCCAATTAGCAACAATAATTTTTTTATGCATGATTACACTTTTAAGAAATTATTAGATAAAATTACTTTATTAAAACAATTCTACCTAAATAGAATTTTAAATATTGAAAAAAAAATTTCATTTTTTTATTATAATTTTCATTTTCATTTATGGATGTTTGGACAATGAAAGCTCTAACCCTAAAAATGGTCTGTTTAACTTACCTACTTTAACTAGCCCTTTAGACGAAAATCTCACATTATATTCTAATAACCCTTTTGATATAGTTATCAATTATAGTGCTCCATGTGGTTATAAAGAAATTAATATAAAATTTGATTTAGGAAACTTTTTACTAGTTAATTCACCTGAAAAAAATTCGAAAAGTGGAAAAATTACATTGAGGGTTCTTCCTAAAAATCCAGGGAAAGGAAATTTGGAAATATCTTTAATTGACAATTGTAATGAAAAATCATTCTTAAATTTTAATCTCTCTATTCAAGAATCTATAGGTTATTCTGGATTGTTAGCAAAGTACACTTTTTCTTTAAACGCAGAAGACAAAAGTGGAAAAGAAAATCACGGAGAAGTAAATGGTGCAGCTTTGACTACAGACAGGCACGGTAAAAAAAATTCCGCTTATAGCTTTGATGGTCAGAATGATTATATAATTATTTCTAATAATTTTTTTAACATTGGTTCTGATTATTATACCATATCAGGTTGGTTTTATATTGATAAGATTGATATGCGAAACCAAAATATATTCAACACAACCCCTTCATATGGAATTAGTTTAGATTGGAACAAACAAGAAAGTCCATTTGTGGTTTCCTTTAGTTTAAACAACAATCCTAGTATTAAATTATGGAATATTGTCTTTGCTAATGGGGTTTTAGCAAGCGTTGGTGAAAAAAAATGGCATCATTTTTTGTTCTCTAAAAACAAAAACATCTGGAGTTTGTACATAGATGGGGTTGGTAATTCTTTTCTTTGGAATCTCCCTCCTGTCGAAAAGAAATCTGGTGTCGTTTTTGGGAAAAATATTAGCACAAAATCTGGTAACGTATATTTTAAAGGAAAGTTAGATGATTTCTATTTTTTTGAAAGAATATTAAATGCAGATGAAATTACGTTCTTAAGGAAAAACTAACTTATTTTGTTTTTTATATAATTAGCTGTTTTATTATTAGTTTGGCTTAATTCTTTAGGGGTACCTTCAAAACAAACAACGCCTCCTTTGTTTCCGCCTCCAGGGCCTAGGTCTATTATCCAATCGCTTTGTCTGATTATTTCTAAATTATGTTCTATACAAACAATTGAATTTCCTGCGTTAACAAGTTTTTTAATTGACAATAAAAGATTTTCAATATCATAATAATGAAGCCCTGTTGTGGGTTCATCTAAAATGTATAAAGAATTGTTGTGTTGTTGATTTTTTGTCAAATCTAAAAATGTAGCCAATTTTAAACGTTGTGATTCTCCGCCACTTAAAGAACTGGTTTGTTGTCCAAGTTTTAAATATCCTAACCCTACTTCTTTCAGAGAAAATAGTTTTTTTGTTATTAAAGAATGATCTTTGAAAAAAACACTCGCTTCGTCTATAGTAAGATTTAAAACATCAAAAATATTTTTTTTGTTATACTTTACTGATAAAACAATTTTATTAAATCTTTTCCCTTTACATTCCTCACATTCTAATGTTAGATCTGCCATAAACTGCATTTCTATTCTTTTTAATCCTTCTCCTAAACAAACTGAACATCTTCCTCCGTCTACATTAAAAGAAAAATGTGATGGTTGTAAATTTAAGTTTCGTGCTTTTTTTTGGTTAGCAAATAGCTGTCGTATTATTTCGTATGTTTTTGTATAAGTAGCGGGATTAGATCTTGAGCTAATCCCTAATGATTTTTGATTAACAATTTCCACATTGGTAATAAAGTTTAAATCTCCTTCTAATGAATCACATTTTCCGACATACTCTGACTTTCTTCCAAATCTTCTCACTAAATTTGAAAATAATACATTATTTACCAATGTAGATTTTCCAGATCCACTTACCCCTGTAACAACAACGAAAATTCCTAGAGGAATATTTATAGTTAAGTTTTTTAAATTATTTTCAGTCGCATTATTAATAACAATTTTATTAAAACTTTTTTTTGGTTTTGTGTTAAAAGTTTTAGTTGTTTTATAAAGAAACTTCCCTGTCAAGCTAGTTTGTGAATTTAAAGATTGGATTTTTCCTTGAAAAATTACATTTCCACCATTTGATCCTGCTTTTGGTCCAATGTCTATAATATAATCACTTGATTTAATTACATCAGCATCGTGTTCAACAACTAAAACGGTGTTTCCTAGATCACGTAAATGTTTAAGTATTAAAATTAATTGTTCAGTGTTATATGGATGAAGGCCAATGGTTGGTTCATCTAATACATATAAAGACCCCACTAGAGGGCTTCCTAAAGCGGTAGTTAGTTTAATTCTTTGAAATTCTCCCCCAGATAAAGTATTTGTTTTTCTATTTAAAGACAGGTATCCTAATCCAATTTTATTAAGAAGTTCTAAACGCAAGATTAATTCTGATAAAATCCGCTCTGTAATTTTTTTTTTGAAAAAGTTAAATGTATTTTTTCTTATAAATTTCAATAGCTCCTCAATAGGAAGATTTAGTAGTTCCTGGATAGATTTTTTATGAATTTTTATATAAGAAGCTTCTTTTCTTATCCCTGTTCCTAAACACTCACTGCACAGAGTTTTTCCCTTATAGCGAGAGGATAATACTCTGTATTGGATTTTGTGTTTTTTTGAGTCTAAATAATTAAAGAATTTATAAACACCTTTAAAATCATTCTGTCCGTTCCACAAAATATCAATTTCTCTCTCGGTTAGTTGATTGTATGGTTTATGAATAGAGAATTTAATAATATCACTATTAGAAATTAATGGACTTAACCATCTGTTCATTTTTTTAGACCTCCACGGAACTACTGCGCCACCATAAACAGAAAGTTGTTTGTTTGGGATAATTAAATTTTCATCTATTCCTAAAATATTGCCGAAACCCGAACATTTACTACATGCTCCAAAAGGGTTACTACTACTAAAAAACTGAACTGAAGGCTTAATAAAAGTAATACCATCCATTTCTAATTTATTTAAAAAACATTTTTTTTCTCCGTTTAACAAAGTCACAAAAAGAGATCCTTTTCCTTCAAAAAAACCTTTTTTGGATACATCAATAATTTTAAATTTAAAATTTTCATCTTTTTCATCAACAATACCTCTATCTAATAAAACTTCTATTGATTTCTTTGGCTTAGAAAACAAAATGTCTTCAATATTAATAATTCCAGAAGAATCAACGATTCTAGAAAAGCCTTTTTGTAATAAAATTTCTAATTCTCGTTGATAGTGTGATTTTACAAGTTCTTTTTTAAAAGAAATAATATATCCAGAGCCTTTTTTTGCTGTTTTAAAAAAACTTACAACATCTTGTTCTGTTTGTTCTTTAACCAGCCCTCCTGATACTGGTGATCTTATTTCTCCTGCTTTTGCATATAATAGTTTAAGGTAATCATAAACTTCTGTTATTGAGCCTACCGTTGATCTTGGGTTTTTAATGTTTCTTTTTTGATCTACAGCAACCGAAGGTGAAATGCCTGAAATATAATCTACATTTGGTTTTTCAATTCGATTTAAAAATTGCCTCGCATAAGAACTTAAACTTTCAACATATTGTCTTTGCCCTTCTGCAAAAATCGTATCAAAAGCAAGTGATGTTTTGCCTGAGCCAGAAACCCCCGTTATAATTACAAGTTTATATCGAGGAATTTTAATGCTAATGTTTTTTAAATTGTTTACCCTAGCATTCTTTATTATTATAAATTTTTGCTTCATAATAAACAATAGTTAATATTTTTTGTTTCTATTTACATTAATTAAGTTTGCACCCCTAAAAACTAAAAACTCAATACAATATGATTTAGACTTCTACGTTACGTAATATATAATACATATGACAAAAACAAAATTAAGTGATGGTTGTTTAATATCACTTTATAAAAAAGGTAACGAAGAAGCTTTTTCCTATTTGGTAGAAAAATATTCTTCCAAAGTTTACACTGCTATATATCTTATTGTAAAAGATCAATATATTGCTGAAGATTTATCTCAAGAGGTTTTTATTAAAATTATTAAAACAATTAAAACCCACAAATATAATGAGCAAGGAAAATTTTTACCTTGGATGATGAGAATAGCCCATAACCTTGCAATAGATCATTTTAGAAAAGAAAAAAAACATCCAAAAATTACTTTAAATGACGGTGGTGATGTTTTTAACTGTTTGTTGTTTTCAGAAAACAAAACGGAAACGAACCAAAACAATCAAGAAACAAAAGATTTATTAAAACAACTAATTAAAGAGTTGCCAAAAAAACAAAAAGAAGTGTTAGTAATGCGTCATTTTATGAATATGAATTTTCAAGAAATTGCTGAATCTACTAATGTTAGTATAAATACTGCTCTTGGACGAATGAGGTATGCTTTAATTAATTTAAGAAAAAAACTAAAACCAAAACTAATTGCCTATGATTAAAACGTTTACTAAGACAGATATAATAAAATATATCTATAAACAATTAAACAAGAAAGAAAAAATTGAATTTGAAAACGAACTTTTAATTAATAATCACCTACGGTCTTTATGTGATGATTATTTGATTATTATAAAAGAGTTTGACAAAATCAATTTAAATCCAAAAGACAAAATATTAGAAAGAATAAAATCTTTTTCTAAGTCGTCTACTCTCTCTTTGAGCTGTGATTGATGTTCGTAAGAAAGAATTATAAATGTAGTGTTTTTTGTTTGAGGTTTGTTTTTTTTAAAATAGATTTTCTTCCAATTTTAGAAGTAATGATATCTTTATCAATTTTCCACCCTCTCGCCGGAGAAAACTGTCGTGCATAATATATTATTTGTAGGTGTAATTTATTCCAAAGGTTTTTTGGGAAAAGACGTTTTGCGTCCTTTTCCGTTTTCTGAACATTTTTTCCTGAAGATAAGCCCCATCTAAACATCATTCTATGAATATGTGTATCAACCGGAAAGCTAGGCACACCAAA
This sequence comes from uncultured Marinoscillum sp., assembly GCA_964646945.1. Classification (GTDB taxonomy): domain Bacteria; phylum Bacteroidota; class Bacteroidia; order Cytophagales; family MED-G16. The sequence goes on from CAZYIL010000008.1 coordinate 25,481, forward strand.
TGCTTGAGACATAACAACACTTGCTGTTTTGTGTCCTACCGCAGGCAGTGATTCTAAATGGTAAAAATCACAAGGTACCTTTCCTTTAAATTTTTTGATTAAAATTTTTGAAAGGCCATAAATTCCTTTTGCTTTCATTGGAGATAGCCCAACTGGTTTTATAATGTTTCTTATTTCAAAAAATTTTAATTTTATCATATCATATGGATTATTTGCTCTTTTGAACAAAATTGGTGTTACTTTATTTACACTAACATCTGTGCTCTGCGCTGATAGTAAAACTGCGATCAACAGTGTGTAGGGGTCCGAATGATTGAGTGGAATGTCTACTTTTGGATATAGCTTTTCTAGTTCTTTAATTATAAATATGGTTTTTTCTTTTTTATTCATTGTTTATCAGTGTTTATGTTTTGAACGAGAAAAAAGCTTTACAGTCTAAGTGAATTATCAACTCGGTTTATAAGATGATTGAAAAAAGATTTCTTGGTTATTCGTGTTTTTAAGCAATTCTTCGATATTAATTTCTTTATTGTTTTTCATATAGCTGTTTATAATTTTCCATCCTAACCAAACCCCTATTCTTCCTGGGCAGCTGGGGCTTATTTCAAAAACTTTTGGCCTCTCTGACAAATATTTGTTTTTAATTAAATGATTTGTTTCAAAAAACAATTTTCTTTCTACAAAAACACTATATATTTTATTCTCGTTTTTCTCAACTAAATCCCATTCTTCTTGTGTATATCCAATAATGTCGTGTGGGGGCACACATGGTAATATAGAACTCAATAAATAGTATAATTTACCAAAATTAAGCATTTCAGAAATCATAGTTTGATCTAAAGAGTTAATTTGATTAAACTGCGTACAATAAACAGACATTATCATAGGGACAATGTTATTAGGTTTATATCTTCTTAAAATATACTTAGGAATATCTTGCGGTTTATATTTCGAGTCAGGGTCTAAAAAATAATCCAATCCTACAATAATTTTGTTTTCTATAACAACTATATCGTTGTAGAAGCCTGATATAACAGTGGTAATTATTGGGTTTTTTACGGATGGTAAAAGATTTTTAAGTCTAGAAAAAGATTGTTCTATTTCTTTTTTTTGTTCTTCAAAAGAACCAAATGTGTTTTTTACCTGAAAGTATAAACTATCAAAATATATGTTATTAATTAGGGAATATAGCTTTTGTTCTTTTGTTTGAGAATTGTCGGATTCAAAAAAATGAGAAGAAATTAGTGGGTTGTTTTTTGTAAAATTTTGGAAATTTTGAAAAGAATTAATATGGTAAATAGTATCTTCTTTGTTAATAAGTGATAATCTAATTACCTCATTTATTTCATTTTTCTCTAAGCAGCTTTGTTTTGTACAAGAAAATAAAAATAAACAAAAAAGAAAAAAAATTAATTGTGTTTTATTTTTTGGTTTCAATTGTTTGTCCTTCAGAATCTAAGATTAAAAAGTCTTTAATAGATAAGTCTGGATCCTGTTGAATTTTAACCCATCTTCTATATTTTATGAACCATTTATATTGTCTTGATATGACACCTATAGTAAAATAAGAAAACAAGTATGGGTGCACAATAAGTTTAATTGTTTTCTCGTTTTGTTTTATGAATAAATCCTCTAGCGTTTGTTCAATAATATCTGCTGTTTGGGTTCCTGCATGGTCTAGTTCAGCTTCTTCCTTACTCATTTTTAACTCAGGCCGAACCCTTTGTCTAGTAATTTGCATTAAACAAAATTTAGAAAGAGGAAGAATAGTGTGTTTAGACCGATCTTCCGACATCGCCTTTTTCATAGCAGAAAAAAGAGTTTTTTTGTTAGCTATTTTTTTCATATCAATAAAATCAATAACAATTATACCTCCAATATCTCTTAATCTGAGTTGAGTTGCTATTGTTTCTACAGCGTTAAGATTTACTTTAATTGCTGTTTCTTCTTGTGTTCCTATTTTACTTGTTTTACCACTATTAACATCTATGGCGTGGAGTGCCTCTGTGTGTTGAATTATTACGTATCCTCCTTCTTGAATTTTTACTGTTTCTCCAAACAAAGTTTCTAGTTGTTTTTCTATACCATATACTTCAAAAATAGGTGCTGGTGAAGAATAATGTTTTACTATTTTTTCTTTATCGGGTTCAAATTTTTTAACGTATGCTTTAATTTCATTGTAGATCGTTTTGTTATCAACTATTATATTGTCAAATGTTGAGTTTAATAAGTCTCTTAATAATAAGGTTGCTTTATTTTCTTCACCAATAATTTTAGCGCCAACATTAGCGTTAAAAACTTTTTTTATTTTACTTTCCCATATATTAACTAAATCTTTAAGATCTTTATCTAATTCTGAGACGGATTTAGATTCAGCGTTAGTTCTCACTATAACACCGAAATTTTTAGGCTTAATTGCTTTTATTAAATTAATTAACCTATTACGCTCATTTCTATTTGTTATTTTTTTTGATACGTTTATTGATTGGGAAAAAGAAACCAAAATTAAATACCGCCCAGCTAAAGAAAGTTCAGTGGTTACCCTTGGTCCTTTCGTTGATATTGGTTCTTTTACAATTTGCACTAAAATTTCATCTCCCTTAGAACAAACCTCATTAATTGTTCCAAACTTATTTATATCTTTCAGTCTCTTAGAAGATGAAAATGTGTTTTTCTTGTTTTTTCTTGAATTCTTGACAAAATTTTGGAGCGACAAAAATTGTGGTCCCAAGTCGAGATAGTGTAGAAAGGCGTCTTTTTCGGATCCTAAATTAACAAAAGAAGCGTTTAAGCTTTTATTTGTTTTTTTTACTTTTCCAAAATATATATCACCAACATTAAATTTTACTTCATCGTTTTCTTGATGAAATTCTACAAGTTTCTTTTCTTTTAAAAGACCAATTCTACTTTTGCCGCGAGTTGAATTAATTATTATCTCGCTACTCATAGTAAATTGATTTATTTTTTCTTGTGTCTATTTTTTCTTAATCTTTTTTTTCTTTTATGTGTTGAAATTTTATGTCTTTTTCTTTTTTTCCCACTCGGCATTTTTTTATTTACTTTTATTATTTAAAAAAAA